>JAVHVB010000449.1:0-11378 GCA_032160775.1 Pseudonocardiales bacterium
ACGATCAACATCGCCCGAACCGTCTACGGAGGCGACGGCAACGACACGATCCTGGGCGGTAACGGCAACGCCATCGACCTCGGCGGCCCGGGGAACGACAACATCAGCACCGGTAACGGCGCCGACATGCTCGTCGGAGGCACCGGAGCCGACGCCCTCGCCGGAGGAAACGGCGGCGATGTGCTCATCGCCGGCTCGACGTCCTTCGAGGACCCCAGCGCAGCCGGTCAGGTGTTCTGGTGCGGCGCGCAGTCGGCGTGGCTGCGCGGCTCCAGCTCCCCGCTGATCGGGTCGGGTGCCGGCCGCAACCTGTTCGATGACGGTGTTGCCGACACGCTGAACGGCGAATCCGGAGTCGACGTGTTCTACCTCAACCTCGTCAACGGCGTCCTCGACACGTCTGACGCCAAGGCGAGCGAGGTCAAACGCGACCTGAGTTGACGCCGACCGGAGATCCGCCGACGACAAACGAACCGCGGACAGAAGGGGATTCTGCCCGCGAAGGTTGCGGACAAGTTGCGGCATACCTGTGGCGCCGGGCGACAGCACAAGGGTGAGCCCGGAAGTCCTCATAATCCCTGGGCCGCGGGTTCGAGTCCCGCCCGCCCCACAGAGCCCAACATAGTCCAAAGTTGATCTTGTTGCGTGTTGGTCGCGATAGCAACGCATTCGCAATACGATCGTCGGCAGGAGCCTCGGCGATCGAACCTGTTGGCCGGCACGACTCAAGTCAGGTGACGTTGGTGAGGACCACGTCGTTGCCGTCGCCACCCTGATACGTGATCTTGAATGAGCGCGTACCGACGGCGAAGGTAGCGTTCTCGGCCAGCCCCGCGAACGTGCCGGCAACGGCGTCGGTCCCGCCGTTGGCGATGATCCGGAACTTGTCGCCATGCGTCGACGCAAAGCCCACGCTCACGTGCAATGCGCTGGCCAGGGTGACGGTGCCTGCGATTGTCAACTGGTCGTAGTTCGGCAGTCGTCTGCCGTCTAACTCGACCGAGATCTGCGCGGAGGCCGAGTCCAAATAGTCCGCGCTCATGTGCAACGTGCCACGCGGATCCCCCGGACGGATCGATCCGCCGCCGTTGATCACCTTGGGCGCGATCGTGCCGGTCCCGCTTAACACGCCGCCGCTGAGCAACAGCTGTCCGGTGCCACTGAGCGCACCGTCAGCGAGGGTGCTGCCCTTGGTCTGCGTGTAGTTGTCACCCGCGCCGAGCTGCAGCGTGTGGCTCGCAGGAATCCGCACGTCCCCCATGTTGGCGAAGGTCGTCGTCGGGTCGATGGCCATGGGTGTAACCGCGTTTGGAAGGAGCGTGCCCTTGTTGACGAAGTTCATGAAGCCGGCACCGATCTGCCCGCCGCCAGAGACGGTGTTGCCGTTGTTGGTGAATATCTCCGCACCGGTGTCGAGCCCGAGGATGCGGTTATGTGTGCGATTCCCCAGGGCAATCGTCCCGCCGCCGTTGACCGTCACGTCCTCGCGGATTCGGAGATCGGTGTCCAAGCCCGTCGAGCCCAGCGCGATCTTGCCGTCGTTGTTGTAGACGCCGGCCGAATCGAGTACGACGGTTGAGCCGTTGTCGACGGCGATCAATGCACCGGCCGGGTTCGTCACCAGGCCGCTCAACGCGCTGGTCCCGAGTTCCACGCGGATCGTGCCGGGAGCGCGGTTGGTAACAGTTCCGCCGACCAACGTGGAATCCGTCAGCCGTAGTTCGCCGGCCCACCGACCCGTGAGGTCGACGACGCCGCCGACGATCAGGCTGCTGATGACGTACACGTAGGCGTAGCCACCGGTCGACGATCCGCGTACTAGCCCGCCGGTGTTGGTCAGCGCGGTGTCGCGGATCGCGAGCGACGAGCCGGCGGATGCGCGCATCGTGCCGGTGTTGATCGCGCCGCCGGCGTTGGTGTCGACGACGAGGCCCAATGATCCGGTCGCCAGGATCGTGCCGTCGTTGGTGAGCGCCATCGCGTCGGCACCGATCTCGCCGGAGCCGGAGATCGTGTTGTCGAGGTTGGTGAGTCGCTCGGCTCCTGCTTGCCCCCTGATCCGGTTGTGCTCGTCATCGGACATGGTGATTGACCCGCCCCCGCTGAGGACCACGTCGCCGAAGATCTGTAAGTCGGTGGTCGCACCGGTCGAGTTCAACGCGATGGTGCCCGCATTGGAGATAACGGGTGGGGATGTGCCGCCCGCAGCGATGGTGAGGCCGCGGCCATTTAGCACCGTCAACTTCTGCCCGGCACCAATCGTCAGCGCGTCGACCGTCACCGCAAGGTCGAGACGTACATTGACCTTTGCCTGCGGGTTGATGACCACCTTGTATCTCGGGTCCGCTGGGGCGCCGTTGGTAGGGACGACTCCCCCGCTCCAGTTGGCGGCATCGCTCCACTTGAGGGTGCCCGCACCGCCTGTCCATCGTGCAGTCAATTCAGCCGCCGCAGCCGGCATCGCGTGCAGCAGCGTCGCGGCCGCGAACGCCACGGCGGTGACCACACCAAGTACAAGCCTGCGACTCATGGCTGTGCCCTCCCCGAAGCTGCTACTCAGCGTGACCGTTCGTGATGCTAAAGCCAATAGATGACTGTCCGCCGGTGCTGACGCCAGCAATGCACGGTCGTTGCCCCTCAACCCGACGGCCGCTGCAAGGCGTTACAGCAGGGGATTGCGCCTGCGAAGGTTCGCTGCGCCGCCCGGGGCGCCTGCCGTGTCACGCAATAGCACAAGGGTGAGCCCGGAAGTCCTCATAATCCCTTGGCCGTCGGTTCGAGTCCGACCCGCCCCACACGACCCAGATCGTCATGAGTCGTCCACCCCTCGTGACGCTATGGCGTGTCCTAGGGCGGACAACTCACCCGCGCGTCCGCAGTCGATACGAGTCGGCGCGGTGATCGATCGTGACGATCATGACGACACGTGCTTCGTCGTCGATGCGGTAGATGATGCGGTAGTCGCCGCGCCGGGCGGCGTAGTGCTCCGCAAGATCGAGCTGCAGCTCGCGGCCCACCCGATGTGGGTTTTCGGCCAGGCTGGCGTAGATGAACTCAACCGCTGCTGTCGCGATCTTCTCTGGCAGGCGTCGGAGGTCACGCTGAGCCGAGGCGGAGAACGTGACCTTGTATGAAGCCGGGGTCATTTGCCGCGCGCGAGCGCGAGCGCCTGATCCTTGGTCAAGGTCGCCGATTTGCCTTCAACAAGTTCGGCGTTCGCTTTCTTGATGCGCCGCATGACCTTGGGATCGGCGAGCAGCTCGAGGGTCTCTTCGAGGCCTTCGAGGTCTTCGATACTCAGGACGACGGCTGCTGGCCTTCCGTGCTTGGTGATGATGACGCGCCCATGCTCGCGCTCCAGCCGGTCCACGACCTCGGACAGTCGGTTCTTCACGTCGGCGAGCGAAAGGTGCTCAGCTGCAGTCATGGCCATAAGTATAGCCATCTTCCGCACGAATTGAACTTTGGCGCAACACCCAAGTATCCCGGCGCTGACGGATCCCTACGCAGGCCCACCCGCGGGACATCCCGGGCCATCGCACAGCGGTGAGACCGAGAGACCTCATAATCCCTGGGCCGCGGGTTCGAGTCCCGCCCGCCCCCACAGACCTTCGATTGTCAGGGGTCGGAGCCCGGTCGTGCTTCTGATTCAGTGGCTGTCGGATAGCACAGCGGTAGGAGAGCAACGGACTCAAAACAGCAGCCGCGTTCAAGCACAGGATCGCCCTCGAGGCGCTCGGTCAACCCCGACCGGCAGGCAGGACTTGTGGCGGACGATCCGGCTGAGTTGCGGAGATGGCGCGCGCGGGAGAGCCTGTGGCTCCAGCCGTCCGCCGCATGGTCAACCGGGGGTACTGAGGTGATGCGTAGGGCTCCGCGGTCGACGGCGAGGCGATGGCTGCGGCCGATTGTTCAGCTTGCCGTGGTGCTGACGGCAGCGACGGGCGCGAGCGTGGTGAGCGCTACTTCCGCGGCGGCCGCAACGCCGACGCCCGGCACGATTTACATTGCGGATGAACGCGGAAGCAAGGTCGTGTCGGTTGCCCCCGATGGGACGCAGTCCACGGTTGGCGGCGGATTCGATCACCCCACGGATGTGGCGGTCGATGCTGCTGGAAATGTGTATGTCGTCAATGGCTCGGACATCTATGCCGGCTATGACGAGATCGACAAGATCACCCCTGACGGCACACAGACCACCCTCGCCCAGGTCCGCAGTGCGTTTGCGCTCGCGTTCGACCCCGTTGGCCAGCTCGTCGTAGCAACACTCGATGGTGCCGTAGTGAAGCTCGCACCGGACGGCACCACGAGCACCGTCGTGACGGGGCTGTGCAGCCCGCACGGGGTTGCGGTCGACCCCGTCGGCAACATCTACGTGGCGGACGCCTGCGAGACCAGGGTTGTCAAGATCGCACCGGACGGCGTCGAATCCGGCGTTGGAACCGGGTTATCAGGCCCGCTCGGCGTTGAGGTGGACATCGCCGGCAACGTGTTCGTCTCCGACAGCGGCCATCACCGCATCGTGAGGATCAACTCGAACGGCATCCAAGTAGCCGTCGCTAGTGGTTTCTCCCAGGTCTGGGGTCTTGCCCTTGACGCAACGGGCAACCTGTTCGCCTCCGACAACGGGTTCATCGACGTCGGCCAGATCCAGAAATTTGCCCCTGACGGAGCACAAAGTGCCGTGCCGATCAGCGGCCTGGCCGGGCCGATGGGGCTGGCCGTCTACCTCGGACCGCGGCAGCCTCAAACGATTACCTTCCCGAAACTCCCGGATGTCACCTATGGCGCTGCGGACATCACGCCAGCCGCGACGGCTGAGTCCACCTTCTCGATCGCCTACACCACAAGCACGCCAACCATCTGCACCATCCGCGCGGGTGCAGTTCATGTCGTCGGCACAGGAGTCTGTGCCGTAAGCGCGGACCAGCCCGGCGATGTCACTCATTTCCTCCCTGCCGAGCAGGTCAGCCGGTCGTTCACCATCGCCAAGGCCCCCCTCACCATCACGCCTGTGCCGGCGACCGGCCCGTACGGCACCATCCCGCCAGTGAGCCCGACCTACTCCGGGTTTCAGTACGGCGAGACGTCAGCCGTACTCGACTCGCCGGCCGCGTGCCAGGCCAACACCACCACTACGACGGTGCCCAGCGTGTACCAGAACAAGTCGAGTTGCGCCGGCACCGTCGCGGACGACTACTCGATCAGCTACCACCTCGGCACGGTCACTATCGTCCAGGCCGCCGTCACGCTGAATACCTCGGCGACGAGCGCGGCGGCCTCCCGGGCGGTCGGCCGGATGCGGTTCACCACCACCGCCGTCAACACGGCCAGTGGCGGCCCGATTGCGGGGCTCGCCATCACGGTACGAGTTAAGATCAACGCGTTGTATTCGGTTACCTGCACAGCGAGCGCCAACGCCAGCGGCGTGGCGACGTGCTTCAGCGGAAACGGCAACCTTGCGCTCATCACGTACCCGCATCCGTATACCGCCAGCTCACCTGCAACCACGCTCTACACGGCAGCGAGCGTCACCGGCACCATTCCCAAGTAGCTGGGGTTGTTCGCTGGGCAGACCGCGCGAATCCTATGCCGCCTCAGATTCGCAGCCACGCTTACTGCAGAGGATTGTGCGCGCGAAGGTTGGTCATGACGTCCGGAACGCCTGCTACGTAGGGCGATAGCACAAGGGTGAGCCCGGAGTCCACATAATCCATTGGCCGTCGGTTCGAGTCCGACCCGCCCCACGAAGCCCGGATTTTCGGGGCTAGATGCAGTTGGCTGTCGGCGAGGCGTCCAAGCTATGACCCCCGCGACCCGCGCCTGGCAGACGATGCCGCCGTCACCGGTGGGTCCGCGCGCATCGGCAGCGTTCGCATGGGCCTGTGGTTGGGACGGGCACCGACGTGCCACATGATCGCTGGTTGCCCGCCTCCGATGGATCCAGCTTGATCACCTCGTGGACAACGTCCTTCGCTGAGCACGTCGTCCTGTGGATCCAGGCCCGCTTGCTGTATGTCCGGCAACCGCCGACACTTCGTCCCATGCGACGCCGAGGCGCTGACGCACGCACCTTGGCGACGGTGATGTTCACCGACATCGTCGGGTCGACGGAGTTGGCGAGCGAGCTGGGCGATGTGCATTGGAAGCAGGTACTTGCCACCCATCACGGAGTCGTCCGAAAGGCGCTGAAGCGCTACAGCGGTCGTGAGATCGATACCGCGGGCGACGGCTTCTTCGCCACCTTTGCTCGCCCGGCCGACGCGATCCGGTGTGCCATCGACATCGTCGATCAACTTCGCGATATCGGCATCCACATCCGCGTCGGCATTCACATGGGCGAAGTGGAACAGATCGGCGCGAAGGTCGGCGGCATCGCGGTACACATCGGAGCGCGGGTCGCGGGCAGGGCCGGCGACTCCCAGATCCTGGTTTCGAGCACGGTGCGCGATCTTGTCTCCGGCTCCGACATCCGCTTTGTCGGCGAGGGCGACCATGAGCTGAAGGGCGTCCCCGGGCAGTGGCGGCTGTTCAGAGTCGAACACGGGCTGAAGGCCGACCCCCCGGCCAGGCCGCTGGTGGAAGCGCCGCGAGCGAAGGCGGCGCGACGTCGAACGGTCCCGGCGCTTGCGGTCGCCGTAGTCGGCGCGGCCGTGCTCGGCGCTGGCGCGGTCGTGACGGTCGTCGCTGTAAGCCACGGTGACCGCAATGGCGCACAGATCACCATCACGCCCAACTCGGTCGCCGCTTTCGACTCGGCGGGATCTGTCACCAGGACGGTCCAGGTCGGGATCCGTCCGATCGCGATGACCGCGGCCGCCGGTTCGTTGTGGGTGGCGAACCTCGACGACCGCACGGTGTCCCGTATCGACCTGGCGTCCGGCCTCGTCGTGCGTTCCATCTCCACTCAGGACGCCCCAACATCGCTTACCGCGGCGGGTCACCACATATGGGTGAGTGATCGCAACGGCGAGATCTTGCAGATCGATCCGGCGTACAACACGGCAACAACCGTGCGTGAGGTGAAGTCGTTGAGCGGGACTGTCGTAGGAGCGACATGGCCGCTGGTTGCTGCGTTCGGGTCAGTCTGGGTCGTGCACCCGGACGGGTACGTAATCCGCATAGATGGTGAGCGCGGGCAGCCGAGGGGTTCCGTCGACGTCGGCAACGATCCCTCCGGGATCGCCGCCGGCGCCGGCTCGGTGTGGGTGACCAACAGTGCCGATGGCACGGTCACCAGGATCGACCCGGCCACACTTCTCGCGACGACCATCCCGGTGGGCCATGACCCGACAGCGCTCGACGTCACCTCGACGGGCGTCTGGGTCGCGAACGCCGGAAGCAATGAGGTCGTACTCCTCGATCCGGACACCAACACGATCGTGCGGACGGCGCGAGTGGGCGATGGTCCGACGGCGGTGCTGGCGCTGAACGATTCGGTCTGGGTCTCGAACGGCCGCGGCGGCACCATCACGCGGCTCGATGCACGATCGGCTGAGGTGATGAGCACCGTCCGCGTCGGTGGCACCCCGACCGCGCTGACCTTCGCCGGAGGCCAGGTGTGGGCCGCGATCGCGCCGCCGGCGCCGGGCGCCCCGCCCAGCGGTGGCGTGTTGCGGCTGACCCTGCCGGATGACTTACCGACGCTCGATCCGGCAGTCCTCGCACTGTTTGAACCGAAGATCGCCTACGCGATGTGCGCGAACCTCGTGACGTACCCGGACAAACCGGCGCCGGAGGGGTCGCTTATCGTGCCCGAGGTCGCTCAGGCTGTGCCCGCACCAACAGACGGTGGCCGGACCTACACCTTCAGAATCCGCTCTGGGTTCCGCTTCTCGCCGCCATCGAATGAGCCGGTCACGGCGCAGACGTTCAAGTCGACTATCGAGCGGGTATTGAGTCCCAGGCTGCACTCGGAGCACGCCGACCAGTTCCGTAATGTCGTCGGCTACGACGCGTACACCGCCGGTCGTGCGACCGATCTTCGCGGGCTTGTCGTCGACGGCGACACGCTGACCATCCGGCTCAAGCGACCGGACGGTGCGTTACTCGCACATCTGGCCGGCGGGGCTGCCTGCGCGGTGCCGAGCCGGACGCCCGTAGTGTCCGGCGGGCTCAACAGCATTCCGATGGCCGGGCCGTACTACGTCGCCTCGTACACACCGCGCCAGCAACTCGTGTTACGACGGAATCCGAACTATCACGGCGAACGGCCACATCGGCCTCGTCAAATAGTGATCACGATCGGCATCGACAGCTCCCGCGCGCTGAGCGACATCAAGGCCGGAAGGGCTGACTACGCGCTGGACGGGTTGCCGGGAGACGCGCAACCGGATCTCCTGGCCCACTACGGAGCCGGTAGCCCGGCTGCAAAGGCGGGGCACCAGCAGTACTTCATCACGCCGGCCAACGGCATGCGTTGGCTGCAAATGAACACGAGCCGACCGCTGTTCTCCGACGTTCACCTCCGTCGGGCGGTCAACTTCGCGATCGACCGCACGGCCCTGGTCGCGCAGGGCAGGCAGTTCGCCGAGACCAACCCGTTCAACGCCGGCGAGCCGATCGACGATTACATGCCGCCATCGGTCGCCGGTGCACCGGACCTGCACCTCTACCCGATCTCCGGCCCCGACCTGCAACGCGCCAAGCAGCTCGCCGGACCGATCCACGCCACGGCCGTCATGTACACGCCGAACATGCCTCCGTGGTTGCAGGAGGCGGAGATCGTGCGGGCCGATCTGAAGCCGCTCGGTATCGACGTCCAGGTGAAGCAGTTCCCGCTCCAAACGTTTTTCGCGCGGATCGGACGCCGCGACGAGCCGTTCGACCTCGCGGTCAGCGGCTGGGGCAACGGGTCGACCGACCCCGCCGACATACTGGACCTGTTCGACGGCGCCTCGATCCACGCGAGCGACAACCTCAACTTCTCCTACCTCGACAATCCTGAGTTCAACCGGAAGCTGCACGCGGCTGCCGAGCTGTCCGGAAGCCGGCGATACCGCACTTACGCGAGGCTCGAACTCGAACTCGAACGAGACCTCGCGCCGGTGGCCGCCTTCGCCTCGAACGCGAACCGCGACTTCTTCTCCGCACGAGTCGGCTGTCAACTCGACCAGCCGGTTTACGGCATGGATCTCGGCGCGCTCTGCCTGCGCGACTAGCCGAGGTCACAGCACTCGGCGGGACGAATGTGCCCAACAGCAGGGTCGATCACGGGATACCCCGAGCAGCGACCGCTGACTAGGCCGCCAGCAGCGCCTGCGCGCTACGTAGATAGCGCGTCGCGGCCACCGACTCGAAGAAGGTGATCGCGGGCTGCAACACTGCTTCCGCCTCCTCGCGCCGGCCCTGTTGGACGAGGTTCTCACCGGCGCGCAGCCGGATGAGCGAGGCGAGGTACACCGCGCCCATCGGTTCGAGTGTCGAGAGTGCGGCGTCGTACTCGTGATCGAGAATGGCTCGCGCGGTGTTCGTCCAGACAGAGCCGAGACCAGGTCCCAGCCACAGGAGCAGTTCCTCGCGACGACCGAGTGTCTCTGCAACCAGCGCCACCTCGGGCGCTGCGTAGGCGAGTAGGTCGATCTCGTCCGCACTAACGGTGCGAATCAGCTCGTCCAGCATCTCTCGGCTGTCGTCGAGCTGACCGGCTTCGGCCAGAACGCACGCCGACCATGCGAGTTTCGAGTAGAGGATCTGCGGGTCCTTGGCTCGGCGGGCACTGACCATGCCCGCGACCTGATCCTCGACAGCCGCATCGATACGCCCCCGAGCGAGTCTGAGCAGGGCGCGGACTAGGTAGGCCTCGGCGTCCAGGTAATGCGGCCCGAGAGTCTCGGACTGGCTGACGGCCTCATCGGCCGTCTCCGCACATTCCTCCCATTCGCCGGTGGCCAGCAACACGCCCACTCGATTGGCGCGAGTCCACCGGAGGGCGCGCCAGCTACCGAGCCGCTGCGCCACTGCCTCGGCCTGCTGCGCCGCGCTGACGCTCGCGCGGAGATCGCCGTCGCGCTCCGCCAAGGTGCCCAAGTTCGAGTAGGCGCGGATGGCAGTCGCGAGGAAATTGCCGGCCAGCGCCAAGCCGAGGGCGCGGCGTATTTCACTCGGTCCTTCGGGGTGGTTCGCGAAGGCACGAGCCGTCCCCAACGTCACAAGAACATCGGCATGGACCTCGGCGAGCCCGAGGGTCTCACTCATCGCCAGCGCGTCCTCTGCGGCCGCGGCTCCCATCTCCAGGCTGCCTGCGAGCATGAGGAGACGCGCAAGGCCGGAGAGCACGATCGCCTTGTCCGGCGACGTCGGCTCGTCCCGAACCAGATCATTCGCTCGCGCACCGTGTTCGGCCGACCGGTGACCATCGCCGCGCTCCCACCACAACCGGCTGATCTCGGCCTCGAGAACGGCGGCCCGCGGCCGGTCGTCGACCGCCAGCAATGCGGTGACTCCAGCTTCCAACACCTCGTCCGGCTCGTCCTCCCCGGCGCGCGAGGTGGCCATGGCGAGACCGAACAGCAGGTCAGCGTGGTAGTTGCCGGGCGCGTCGGGCGACAGCGCAAGCGCCTCGCGGTAGAACCGGACGGCAGCCGCGTGAGCATTCAACGCGCTCGCCCGTTCCGCGGCTTCGATGATCGCGTCTCGTGCATCGGCGGCGAGCGTGCCCGTGTCCTGCCCGGCCGCCCGGGCGAATTCGAGGGCGCTCATATAGTGATGCGCGAGCATCTCGGCGTTCTCGTCGGGCCGGCCGAGCGACTGGATCCACCGGGCGGCAAGGGCATGCTTGCCGGCGCGCACGGAGCGCGGGATCTGTCCGTACGCAACGTCGCGCAGCAGGATGTGCTGGAATGCGTATTGCGTCTCTCCGCTGATCGACGACTGGCGCTCGCGGCGGACGAACTGTCTGCGTTCCAGGTGATGAAGCGTCTCTTCGAGCGGCGATCGTTCAGCGGTTCCTGCCAGGGCCGCGACTGCGGAGGGCCAGAAAACCTTGCCGATCACGGCTGCATCCTGAAGTAGTTGTTTTTCCGGTGCCGCGAGAGCGTCGAGCCGAGCGCTCACGATGCCCTGTACGGAGTCGGGCAAGGAAAGGGTGTCGAGGCCGGCTTGTTCGGCTTGCATCTGCACGAACTGTTCGGTGAACAGTGGGTTCCCGCCCGCGCGGGACAGCAGCTGTTGTTGCAGCTCGGCCTCGACAACAGGTCGACCCATCAACGAGCCGATCAGCCGCGCCGTCTCATTGTCCGACAGGGGCGAGAGCGAGATCGTGACCGCGTTCGACTTGCCACCGCCCCACCCGGGCCGCCGCTCGAACAACTCGGGACGCGCCGAACACACTACGAGCAGGGGCACACTGCCCGCCCAGTCGATCAAATGGTCGACGA
>JAVHVB010000450.1:0-5138 GCA_032160775.1 Pseudonocardiales bacterium
CACCAACGCGCCCAACGCGGTGAGCGCGAAGCCGGAGCCGACCGAGACCCGGGCGACCCCGAGCTGGGCCAGCTCGGCGACCGGCGGCGCGCCCGGCAGCGCGAGGACGTTCACCGGCCGGTCGACCGAGGACACGATCGCCCGGATCTGCTCCGCCGTCGTGACCCCTGGCGCGTACAGGACGTGGGCACCGGCCTCCTGGTAGCGCTGCAGCCGGGCGATCGTCTCGGCGAGGTCGGTGCGCTCGTGCAGGAAGTTCTCGCATCGCGCGGTGATGACGACCTGCTTGCCGGCGGCCTCGACCGCGGCTTCGATCCGCTCCGCGGCGTGCGCGATCGGATAGATCGGGTCGCCCGGCCGCTGGGTGTAGTCCTCGATCGAGCAGCCGGCGAGCCCCGCGGCCGCGGCCTTCTTCACCGTCTTCGCGACGCCGTGCGCGTCGTCGGCGAAGCCGTTCTCGAGGTCGGCCGACACCGGCACGTCCACGGCCGCGACGATGGACGCCGCGGAGGTGAGTGCCTCGTCGCGGGTGACCGACATGTCGAGCCGGCCCAGCGTGTTGGCGAACCCGGCACTCGTGGTCGCCAGGGCGCGGAAGCCGAGCGAGGCGAGGATGCGCGCTGAGCCGGCGTCCCATGGGTTGGGCATGAGCAGCGGTTCGCCGGCGCGGTGCAGATCGAGGAATGCGTTCATCCCGCCATCCTGACCCCTCCCACCGACACCGCTTTTGGCGGCCCGGCGTCAGATAGCCGCCCCGGGCGCCAAAACCGCGGGCTGTTGCTGGGTGATGCAGTGGATGCCGCCGCCGCGCTCGAACAGCGGGCGCGCGTCGACCGCGACGACCGTCCGGCTCGGGTACGCCTCGCGCAGGATCGCCATTGCGTCGGCGTCGTGCGGGTCGTCGAAGGCACACGCGATGACCGCACCGTTGACGAGCACGTGGTTGACGTAGCTGAAGTCGACGAAGCCGGCCGCGTCGCGGAGCACGCGGGGCGCCGGAAGGTCGATGATCTCGAACGGGTAGCCGCGGGCGTCGGTCGCCGCGGCCAGGACGGCGCGGACCTCGGCGGTCACCGCGTGGTCGGGGTGCCCGGCGTCGCGCTGTTCGTGCAGCAGGACGTGGCCCAGCGAACTGATCGTCGCGACGATGTCGACGTGCCCTCGGGTGCCGTAGGTAACCGAGTCCCGGGTCAGCCCGCGAGGCAGCCAGATGACGGTCGTCGCACCGATGGTGCGGCCCAGTTCGGCCTCGATCTCGGCGCGCGTCAGCCCGGGATTGCGCGCCGGGTCGCACTGCACCGTCTCGGTGACGAGCACGGTGCCCAGCCCGTCCACGTGGATGCCGCCTCCCTCGTTGACGAGCTCGGAGTCGACCCGGGCGGCCCCGGCCCATTCGGCGACCGCGCGGCCGAGCACCCGGTCGTGCTCCCAGCTCGCCCACTCCTGCTGGCCCCACCCGTTGAACGCCCAGGTGACGGCGCCCAGCGCACCGTCCGCGCCCACCACGAAGGACGGGCCGGTGTCGCGGATCCACGCATCGTCGATCTCCTGCTCGCGGAGCTCGATCTGCGGGTCGAGGTAGCCCGGCGCGACCGTCACGTCGCGCGGGTGCACGACCACAGTCACCGGTTCGAAGGCGGCCGCCGCGTTCGCGACCGCGGCCCAGGTGCGCCGCGCGACCTCGGCGTCCTCCGCGGTCGAGCCGAGCGTGTAGCCCTGGGTCGGCCAGGCCAGCCAGAGCCGGTCCTGCGGGTCGCCCTCGTGCGGCATGCGCCAGTTCGTCATCAGACCATCCGCCACGGGCCCTCGTGGCCCGCGAAGCGGAGGTGAGCGTTCGCTCCACTTGTCATGACGCCCCGTAGGGGTTGTCCGGGTCGACCGGGCGGGTGAGCACCTCGTAGGTGTCCGGCCGGCGGGTGCGCAGGAACGGGAACAGGTCCAGCCAGTCGCGCCGCTGGGCCAGGTCCAGATCGGCGATGAGCACGCACGGCTCGTCCCGCGGCGCCTGGACCAGGATCCGGCCGTACGGGTCCGAGACGAACGACGAGCCGTAGAAGGTGTTGCCCGCGGAGCCGTCCGCCCGGGTCTCCGCGCCGGTGCGGTTCGGCACCACCATGAACAGGCCGTTGGCGATGCCGTTGCCGACGATCACCTGCCGCCACAGCGGCTCGGTGTCGAAGTCCGGATGATCCGGCTCGGAACCGATCGCCGTCGGGTACACGACGATGTTGGCGCCGCTGAGCGAGTACGCGCGGGCGACCTCGGGGAACCACTCGTCCCAGCAGGTCGGCAGCCCGATCCGCGCATCGGCGAGCCCGTCCAAGGCGTAAACGCGATACGCGTCCGGACCTGCTGGACCGGCGCGGAAATAGCGGTCCTCGTAGTACCCGGCGGTCACCGGGATGTGCAGCTTGTTGGTGGCGGCCACGATGTCGCCGCCCGGGCTGACGATGATGGAGGTGTTCAGCCCGAGGCCGTCGTCGACCGGGTCGTCGGGCGCTGCGCGACGGTAGAGCGAGGCGTGCACGTAGACGTCGTTGCGGCGCGCGGCCGCGCGGGCGAAGGCGACCGTCGGGCCGGTCTCGAGTTCCTCCGCCAGCTCGTTCGCCGGCCCGGACGGGACGGCGTCCGCCGGATACCGGACGAGGGTCACCTCGGGCAGGAACACGATGCGCGCGCCGTGCCCCGCCGCCGCGTCGACAGCGGCGTCCAGCCAGTCCAGCAGGCCGTCCGGCGCCCACGCGTGCTGCACGACGCCGATGCGGAGCGGCGCTCGATCCGGATCCAGAACCCGCGCCGGCGACGGCGGGACGGGGACACCTTCGATCACCCGGACGGACGGCATCGGTACAGCATTGCACCGTCCGGTTTGTCCGGTTCGCCAACGTGGGTACGGCTGGTGACGGACCATTGGAGGCGACCATGGCTGATGCGGACGATGGCAAGAACATCGGCGCGCTGGAAAAACTCGACGGCACCGTCCCGACCCGCTTCTACTGGCAGTTGACGCTGCTGGCCACGATCGGCGGATTCCTGTTCGGCTACGACACCGCCAACATCGGCGCGGCACTTCCCGTGCTGCCCTACACGCTCGGGGACTTCGCCAGCGGCTATCTCGTCGCCGGTGCATCGCTGGGCGCCGCGGCGGGGGCGTTGCTCGCCGGGCCGCTGACCGACCGGTTCGGCCGCCGTTCCCTGCTGATCATCGACGCCGGGATCTATGCGGCGGGCGCAATCCTGTCAGCGATCACCCCCAACGTCGGCATCCTGATGTTCGCGCGCACGCTGATCGGCCTGGCGATCGGCGCCGACTCGGCGATCGCCACGGCCTACATCGCCGAGTACGCACCGAGCAAGCGACGCGGCGCGCTCGGCATGTTGCAGCAGTGGATGATCACCATCGGCATCCTGGTCTCCTACCTCGTGGCGCTGGTCATCTTCAAGATCTGGCCGGACGCCGCCTCCGGCTCCGGTTGGCGCTGGATCTTCGGCCTCGGTGCGGTTCCCGCACTGTTCGGTCTGGTGTTGCGCTTCGAGATGCCGGAGTCGCCGCGCTGGCTGCTCAGACACGAGAAGTGGGACGCGGCCAAGGGAGCCTTCGCCAAGCTCGGCACCGAGGTGTCGGTCGACGAGCTGCGCCGTACGGCCGACAAGCTCGACTCGGCGGAGCGGCGCGAGGAACGGCAGCGCGCCAAGGGCTGGACGCCCGGGGTCAAGCGGGCGCTCGGCGTGGTCTGCGGGTTCTTCGTCTTCCAGCAGATCACCGGTATCAACGTGCCGCTCTATTTCGGTCCGAAGCTGCTCGGTCCCGAGTTCCAGAGCGGCAGCTCGACGGTCGACACCGCCGTCGCCGGCGTCGAGGTCACGCTGATCATGACGGCGGTCAACGTCGCCGCGACGTACTTCGCGTTCCGCTGGATCGACAACCTGGGCCGCCGCAAGCTCGCCTTCGGCGGGTTCGCCGGCATGGCCGTGTCGGCGATCGTCGCGGCCGTCGGCATCGGGATGCTGCACGGCATCCCCAAGCTCGCGGTCACCATGGTCGGCCTCGACGGGTTCATCGCCGCGTTCGCGATCGGCGTCGGCGGCACCGGTTGGCTGATCCAGGGTGAGTACTTCCCCACGGCGATCCGCGGCCAGGCCGCCGCGATCGGCGCAGCGGTCGACTGGGTCGCCAACTACGCCCTGATCGAGGCGTTCCCCGCGTGGGAGCGCTCCATCGGGCTGGCCTGGGTGCTCGTGTGCTTCGCGGCGCTGTGCGCGGCCGCGCTCGTGTTCGTGCTGGTCTTCGTCCCGGAGACGAAGGGGCTGTCTGTCGAGGAGATCGCCGCGCTGTTCGACGATCAGGCCGGCAGCGGCTGGAAGGTTGTCGAGCCGGAATCGCCGAAGAAGCTCGCGCACCCGCGCATCACGTAGTGGCGCCGGGCGATCAGCGGCTGAGGCGGTTCGCGAGTTCGTGCGACTGTCGGACGTAGCCGCCGCCGAACAGCACGGCGTGCACGAGCAGCGGGAAAAGCTGCCAGAGCGGGATCCGCTCCCGCCAGCCGTCGGCGAGCGGGACCACCTCGTCGTAGGCGGCGATCGCTCGCGGCGGAATCTCGCCGAAGAGGTCGAGCATCGCCAGGTCCACCTCCCGGTGCCCGCCGTAGGCGGCCGGATCGATCAGCCAGGGCCGTCCCGACCGGTCGGCGAGGACGTTGCCGGCCCAGAGGTCGCCGTGCAGCCGGGCGGGTGGTTCGACCGGGGCGTCGACGATCACCTGCTCGACCTCGCGGGCCAGCCCGACGCGGCGGGCCAGTGGCAGGCAGCGGTGCTGGAGGTAGTAGTCGTTCCAGTCATCGCCCTCGGGTGACTCGAGTTCGCACCGGCCGACGAAGAAGGGCCCCGGCGCCGGCAGCGAGCCGAACGCGGGCACACCGGCGGAGTGGACCGTTGCCAGCATCCGGCCGAGTTCCTCCTCGCCCGCCGCGCTCAGCGTGCCGGTAGGGATCCGCTCGAGGACGAGCCGCTCGCGGGACTCCTCGAGCACGGCCGGCACCCGCGCACCGGCCGCCGCCAGCCAGCGCAGCCCGGCCGCCTCGAGCGGCGCCGGGTGCTGCTTGACGAACGTGTCCACGCGCCCGATCAAACGCTCACGC
>JAVHVB010000451.1:0-5070 GCA_032160775.1 Pseudonocardiales bacterium
ACGCTGTCGGCCGCGCTGCTCGTCGCCTCGGCCTACGGCTGGTACGAGTACCGCTCGCTCGACAAGGGGCTGCACCGGCTGCACCTGTCGAACCTGTCGGTCGGCGACGGCGCGACGCCGGCCGGCACCGCCCAGAACATCCTCATCGTCGGCGTCGACTCGCGCGACGGCCTGTCCTACCAGGAGCAGCAGCGGCTGTTGGTCGGTGACGCGGCCTCGCTGAGCGCCGACACGATCATGGTCGTGCACGTGCCGGCCGACGGTTCGCGGGCGACGATGATCTCGATCCCTCGTGACTCGTTCGTGCGTATTCCGGGCGGGTTCCTGAAGAACAAGATCAACGCTGCGTATGCGGACGGCTTCACCTACGCCCCGCGCCGGAGCTCGCCCGATGAACGTCGCGCCGCCGGGGCGGACACCCTCGTCGGCGCGGTCCGAGCGCTGACCGGGCTGCGCATCGACCATTACGTCCAGGTTGGCTTCGGCGGGTTCTACACGATCGCCAAGGCGATCGGCGGCATCCACGTCAACCTCTGCGCCGCCACGAACGACACCTACGCCGTCAACGTCGCGCACGGACTGGGCCGCGTCGGGTCGGGGTTCAAGATGACGGCCGGGGAGCACGATCTGACGCCGGTCCAGGCGCTCGAGTTCGTGCGGCAACGGCACAACCTGGCCGGCGGCGACCTCGCTCGGGAGAAGCGTCAGCAGTACTTCATCACGGCGGCGTTCAACAAGATCACCTCCGCCGGCGTGCTCCTCAATCCCGGGAAGCTGTCCGCGCTGATCAAGGCGGTGACCGGCGCGTTCTACGTCGACGACGACGGATTCAGCCTGCTCGACCTGGCGTCGCAGCTCGCCGATCTCGGCGCGGGAAACATCTCCGGCTACACCGTCCCGATCGAGGGCGCGGGCACCCGCGTCGTGGGCGGCGCCGAGTTGTCGGTCGACGTGGTCCGGCCCGAGCGCGTGCGCGCGTTCGTGCGCCGCGTGCTCGCCGCGCCAGTGTCGCCAGTGTCGCCAGTGTCGCCAGCGTCGCCAGCGTCGCCGGGTCAGCCGGCTTCGGCGGTCGCGTCGAGCGCCCCGCCCCCGGCTGCCCATCAGCGCAGCAACCCCACGGTGCCGACCCCCACCCCGTCCCAGCCGGCGAATTGCATCAAATGATTCCTCGCAGTTTCAAATCTGCACCAGCACCGTGCAATTACTCTGATTTGCCTATCGAATTAGGCGAAATGCTCGGAGGACCAAGGTCCTGCAATTCCATCCGCAATACCGTGATATCTCTCGCACCGCAGGTTTCCCCTTTCTTCTGTGGTGGATCGAGTGGCGCGCGGAATCGATCGACGGAATTTTCTCCGGCTGGGCGCTACCGCGGTCGGCGCGTCCGTGCTGGGTGGATTGCCGCCGGGCGCGGCTGCCGCGGGCCGCAGCACCAGTGGTAAGCCGCGAATTCCCGGCAGCCGGCTGAGCGCGACCGGCGTCCGTCGCAGTCTCGCCTATCTCGGCGTGTACCGCCCGCTCCGCACGCCGGGGTGTTCCGAACCCGAATCGCTCGAATCGAGGATCGGCAGGAACTTCGCGATCAACCATCACTTCCGCAGCCCGCCCGAGACGGAATGGGCACCGCTGCGCGACCGGATGCTCGCCGACAAACGTGCGGGCCGCATACCGATGCTGTCCTACGCGGCAGGCAAGACCGCTGGCTACCCCGACGACGAGGTCGGCCAGCGGCAGGCCGCGCTCGCCCGGCTCGTCGAGATCGCGCACGGCGAACGCGACGCCTACCTCGACGGCCAGGCGGCAGCGCTGGCCGCGCTCGGCACGCCGGTCTTCCTCCGCTTCACGTGGGAGTTCGACATCCGCTACTTCGGCGCGACCGCCGCCGAGGTGCACCGCGCCGCGTGGCGGCACACCTGGTCGCGCTTCCAGCACGCGGGCGCCACGAACGTGGCGTTCGTGTGGTGCCCCACCTGGCTGGCCTACCAGGACGGCACGGCCGATCGCTTCTACCCGGGCAACTCCTATGTCGACTGGATCGCCGCCGACGGCTACGCACGCAGTCCGGACTTCCGCCCGTTCGCCACCATGTTCACCGCGGCGAACGTGTTCGCGCTGAACCACGACAAGCCGTTCATGGTGGCCGAAACCGGGGTGCAGCGGCTCAGCACGCAGGCCTCGGTCACCTCCGGCAGCACCCGGCAGAGCAGCTGGCTCGACGCGATCGGTGACCTGCTCGACGACGGCCGGTTCGCGAACATGAAGGCGCTCGTCTACTTCCACACCGACGGTGACAACGAGCCGCAACCGAACTGCTGGCGGGTCACCGTACCGACACCGGGTCCGGCGGTCGAGTCGTTCACCCGGCTGGCGTGGCAGCCGCGGCTGAAGGCGGTCGCCGCCGCTGCACCGGCAGCCACGGCAGTACCCCCTGCCGGCTCCGCGCCGATCACGACGGGCGTGCGCGGCCGGCTGGCCTGGTAGCGGATCTCGCGGGTGAGGAGCGCTACCCGGTGAAGACGATGCGACCGAGGGTGCCGCCGTTGGACAGGTAGTTCAGCGCGCCGCGCGGCCCGACGAGAAGGTCGACCGGGGTGCCGAGGTTGGTGGCGAACCGCTGGACATTCTTCGCGCCACTGGTCTCGACCTTGTAGATCCACCCCCCGCACAGGTCGGAGAAGAAGTAGTCCCCGACGTACCGCGGCGGGAAGTTGCGGTGCCTCGGGTTGTAGAACGTTCCGCCGGTAATGGCGCAGCCGCTGGGCTGCGGGCCGCTGTGCGGATACGTGTAGAACGGCAGCTTGACCCCATCCGGGCAGCCGGAGCGCCCCTCGCACGAGCCCAGACCCCAGCCGTAGTTGGCGCCCGCCTTGCCGACGTCGATCTCCTCGTGCGTGCTCTGCCCGACGTCGTCGATGAACAGCCGGCCGGTCGTGCGCTGGAAGGCGAAGGTGAACGGGTTGCGCAGTCCCATTGCCCAGATGGCGCGGTTCGCCCCGCTGGCCTGGCCGTAGAAGGGGTTGCTTGTCGGGATCGAGCCGTCGCGGTTGATCCGCAGCATCTTGCCCAGCCGGTTGGCGAGCGTCTGGGAGTTCGCGCTGTTCGCGTTCTCGCCCACCGCGACGTACAGCTTGCCGCCGGGACCGAAGTGGATCGCGCCACCGTTGTGGTTGGTCGCCGAACTGAGCGGGTCGAGGTTCAGGATCTGCTTCTGGCTGCCGGGCACCACAGCGTTGCCGTCGGCGGTGAACCGGCTGACCCGGTTGTGGATCGGCGCGGCGGGGACCGTGTAGTAGACGTAGACGAAGTGGTTGCGCCGGAAGTGCGGGTCGAAGGCGATACCGAGCAACCCGCGCTCGCCCTCGGAGTCGACGTGCAGATGCAGGAACGGCGCGGCCAACAGTTGGTTGTGCCTGATCACCCGGACGTTGCCGCCCTGCTCGGTGACGAACAACCGGCCGTCCGGCGTGAACGCCATCGACGTCGGCGAGCTGAGCCCGGCCGTCACGGTCTGCCGGACGAAGCCGGCCCGGACGCCCGCTCCGGCGGGCCCCGCCGCTGCGACGACTGCGGTGAAAAGACCTGCGGCCAGCACAGCTGACGCGACGACTGCGCGCATGAAAACCTCCGAGTGGACCGACCCCGGGTGCCAGCATGCCAATCAGAAGCAACGGAGGAAACTGGTCAGACCACTGGACAATCGGACGTCTGGTGAAATATGGTCGGCCGCATGGCCCTTCGCCCGGTAGCCCGCCGCGCCGTTCCGGATCAGGTCTTCGAGCAGTTGCTCGTCGAGGTGATCGACGGCGGCCTGCGGCCCGGTGAGTCGTTGCCCAGTGAGCGGGAGCTGGCCGAGACGCTGGGCGTGTCCCGCGCCGCGGTGCGGGAGGCGCTGCAACGGCTGAGCCAGACCCGGCTCGTCGAGGTCCGGCACGGCGGCTCGACGAAGGTTCGCGACTTCCGCCGGGCGGCCGGGCTGGATCTGCTCGGCAGCCTGCTCGTCAGGGACGGCAGCATCGACCCGTCCGTCGCCCGCAGCATCCTCGAGGCGCGGCTCGTCGTCGGGCCGGCCGTCGCCGCGCTGGCGGCGCAGCGCCATCCCGACGGCATCGGCGGTCAGCTGCAGCGGGCGATCGAGGCACTCGCCGCCGAGCCGGAGCCCGTCGGGTGGCAGCTCGCCGCACTCGCCTTCTGGGACGTGGTCGTCGACGCGGCCGACTCGATCGTCTTCCAGCTGATGTTCAACAGCATGCGCGCAACCTACGAGCCGACCATCGAAGTGCTGTCCGCGTTGATGTCCGGGGAGCTGAATCAGCTCGCCGCCTACGGCAGCCTCGCCGACGCGATCGTGGCCGGCGACGCGGACGCCGCGCGGCAGGCCGCCGAGAAGCTCCTCACCCCGTCCACCAATGCGCTGCTGAGCGCGTTCGCCGAACTGGAGAAGCCCCGATGACCGGCGTCGACGAAGTGGCGGTCGCTGCGCAGCAGCAGTTGGCCGCCGATGAGGACAGGTTCACCGGCCCGAAGCGCCGGTCGCTGTCATTGCGCGGCGCGCTGCGCGAGTTCGCGAGACACCCGTCGCCGTGGATCCTGCTCGTCACGCTTGTCACGACGGTGACCGCGCGCGTGTGGATCGGCGACTGGCAGTGGACCGACGCGATCGTGCCCGCTGTGATCGTGGCGTTCTTCCCGTTCAACGAGTGGCTCATCCACGTCGGCATCCTGCACTGGAAGCCGCGCAAGATCGGCCGGGCAACCATCGACTCGCTGCTCGCCCGAAAGCACCGCGAGCACCACGCCGACCCGCGCGACATCCCCCTGATCTTCATCCCGTGGCAGACCTACTTCTGGTTGCTGCCCGGGCTGACCGCAATCGCCCTCTTCGTGTTCCCGCGGCCCGGCCTCGGGCTGACCTACTTCGTCACCGAAGCTGCGCTCGGGCTCGGCTACGAGTGGATCCACTACCTCGTGCACAGCGACTACCGGCCCAAGTCGAAGGCGTACCGCGCGGTGTGGCGCAACCACCGGCTGCACCACTACAAGAACGAGCACTACTGGTTCACTGTCACCACG
>JAVHVB010000452.1:0-3835 GCA_032160775.1 Pseudonocardiales bacterium
GCCGCAGTCACACCGGCGGTCTCCACCGGCTCGGGTTCGATCTCCCCGAACTCGGCGCCCTCCACGTCGTCGCCGTCATCGGCGTCGGTCGACTCACCGTTGTGCGCAACGGCGACGACCGTGGCGCCGGCGTCGAGGGCGATCAGCTTCACGCCCATGGTCGCGCGGGACAGGTTGCGCAGGCCGTCGACGGACATGCGGATGACGACGCCCGCACTGGTGATGGCGAACAGCTCATCGTGCGCTCCCACGACCATCGCGCCGACCAGCTCGCCGCGGGTCTCGACGATGCGTGCGGTCAGGACGCCCTTGCCACCACGGCCTTGCCGCGGGTACTCCGCCAGCAGCGTGCGCTTGCCGAAGCCGCCGTCGGTGACGACCATCAGGGCCTGCTCGTCGTCGGTGGCCACCGACATGGACAGCACCTCGTCCTCGCCGACCAGGCGCATGCCGATCACGCCGGAGGTCGCGCGGCCCATCGGCCGCAGCGCTTCGTCGTCGGCGCGGAACCGGATGGACTGGGCCCCACGGCTGACCAGCAGCAGGTCGTCCTCCGCGCTGATGAGCGCGGCCGCGATGAGCTCGTCGTCCTCGCGCAGGTTGAGGGCGATCAGCCCACCCGAGCGGTTGGAGTCGAACTCGCGCAGCGCCGTCTTCTTGACCAAGCCCTTCTTGGTGGCGAGCACGAGGTACGGCGCGACGTCGTAGTCGGGGATGTCGATGACCTGGGCGATCCGCTCATCGGGCTGGAACGCCAGGATGTTCGCGACGTGCTGGCCGCGTGCGTTGCGGTTGGCCTCCGGCAGCTCGTGCGCCTTCGCCCGGTAGACCCGCCCCTTGTTCGTGAAGAACAGGATCCAGTGGTGGGTGTTGGTGACGAAGAAGCGCTCGACGATGTCGTCCTGCTTGAGCTGCGCGCCCTGCACGCCGCGGCCACCACGCCGCTGCTGGCGGTACAGGTCGGTCTTCGTCCGCTTCGCGTAGCCGCCTCGGGTGACCGTGACGACCACATCCTCCTGCGGGATGAAGTCCTCGGCGCTCATGTCGCCCTCGAACGGGATGATGCGGGTGCGCCGCTCGTCGCCGTACCGCTCCACGATCTCGGCGAGCTCCTCGCCGATGATCTGCCGCTGCCGGGCCGGGTTGGCGAGGATGTCGGTCAGCTCGGCGATCCTGGCCTCGATCTCGGCGGCCTCGTCGATGATCCGCTGCCGCTCGAGGGCGGCGAGGCGGCGCAGCTGCATGTCGAGGATCGCGACAGCCTGGATCTCGTCGATCTCGAGCAGCGCCATCAGCTGCCCGCGGGCCGCGTCGGCGGACTCAGCGGCGCGGATCAACGCGATGACCGCGTCGAGCCGGTCGAGGGCCTTGAGCAGCGCCCGCAGGATGTGGGCGCGCTCCTCGGCCTTGCGCAGCTGGAAGCGCGTACGGCGGACGATGACGTCGACCTGGTGGGCGACGTAGTAGCGGACGAACTCGTCGAGGCGCAGCGTGCGCGGCACCCCATCGACGATCGCCAGCATGTTGGCGCCGAAGGTCTGCTGCAGCTGGGTGTGCTTGTAGAGGTTGTTGAGGACGACCTTCGCGACCGCGTCGCGCTTGAGCACGATCACCAGCCGCTGGCCGGTCCGCTGGGAGCCCTCGTCGCGGACGTCGGCGATGCCGGCGATGCGCCCGTCGCGCACGTGGTCTGCGATGGTCTCGGCCAGGTTGTCCGGGTTGACCTGGTAGGGCAGCTCGGTGACGACGAGGATCGTGCGGCCCTTCTTGTCCTCGTCCACCTCGATGACGGCGCGCATGCGGACCGAGCCTCGACCGGTGCGGTAGGCCTCCTCGATGCCGCCTCGGCCGACGATCAGGCCCGCGGTCGGGAAGTCCGGGCCCTGGATGCGCTCGAGCAGAGCGTCCAGCAGCGCTTCCGCGGAAGCGTCCGGGTTCTCGAGGAACCACTGCACGCCGGAAGCGACCTCGCGCAGGTTGTGCGGTGGGATGTTGGTCGCCATCCCGACCGCGATGCCGGACGAGCCGTTCACCAACAGGTTGGGGATCCGGCTGGGGAGAACGTCGGGTTCCTGGCTGCGCCCGTCGTAGTTGGCGCTGAAGTCGACCGTCTCCTGGTCGATCTCGCGCAGCATCTCCATCGCCAGCGGCGCCAGCCGGCACTCCGTGTAGCGCATGGCAGCCGCAGGGTCATTGCCCGGTGACCCAAAGTTACCGTTGCCGTCGATCAGCGGGTAACGGAGCGACCAGGGCTGGGCAAGCCGCACCAGGGTGTCGTAGATGGCTGAGTCGCCGTGCGGGTGGTAGTTGCCCATCACATCGCCGACGACGCGGGCGCACTTGAAGTAGCCCCGGTCGGGGCGGTAGCCCCCGTCGTACATCGCATAGAGGACCCGGCGATGCACCGGCTTCAGGCCGTCACGGACGTCGGGAAGCGCGCGGCCGACGATGACCGACATCGCGTAGTCGAGGTACGAGCGCTGCATCTCGACTTCGATGCCGACCAGCTCGATCCGGTCCCCTTCATGCGGGGAGCCGGCCGGCGGGTCCGCCGGGGGCGGCGGGGGCGGCGGTACGACGTCCGACACGACGATCCTCTCTTCAGCGCCTGTTCCACGTGGAACGTACGACGCTCGCGGTTCTGCAGGTCAGGCGCCCGTTTCACGTGGAACCGGGCGGTCGGTCAGATGTCGAGGAAACGGACGTCCTTGGCGTTGCGCTGGATGAAGCTGCGGCGCGCTTCGACGTCCTCCCCCATCAAGGTCGAGAACAGCTCGTCGGCGGTGGCGGCATCGTCGAGGGTCACCTGCAGGAGCAGCCGCTCGGCCGGGTCCATCGTCGTGGACCAGAGCTCGGCGGCGTTCATCTCACCGAGACCCTTGAAGCGCTGGATGGCCTCGCCGGACTTCGGCAGCCGCTTTCCGGCCTCCTGGCCGGCGGTCACCAGCCCGTCCCGCTCGCGGTCGGAGTAGGCGTACTGGATGTCCCCGCCGTTCCACTTGATCTTGTAGAGCGGTGGCGAGGCCAGGTAGACGTAGCCGGCCTCGACGAGCGGGCGCATGAAGCGGAAGAGGAGGGTGAGCAGCAAGGTGCGGATGTGCTGGCCGTCGACATCGGCGTCGGCCATCAGCACCACCTTGTGGTAGCGCAGCTTCGTGACGTCGAACTCCTCGTGGATCCCGCAGCCGAGGGCGGTGATCATCGCCTGGACCTCGTTGTTGTTGAGGACCCGGTCGATGCGCGCCTTCTCGACGTTGAGGATCTTGCCGCGGATGGGCAGGATCGCCTGGAACCGCGAGTCACGGCCACCCTTCGCCGAACCCCCGGCGCTGTCGCCCTCCACCACGTAGATCTCCGACTCGCGGGGGTCGGTCGACTGGCAGTCGGCCAGCTTTCCCGGTAGCGACGAGGACTCCAGCAGGCCCTTGCGGCGGGTCAGCTCACGGGCCTGCCGGGCGGCCAGCCGAGCGCGAGCCGCCTGCGATGCCTTGAGGACGATGTTCTTGCCCTCGTTGGGGTTGCGGTCGAACCAGTCCTTCAGCCACTCGCCGGTGGCCTTCTGCACGAAGCCCTTGGCCTCGGAGTTGCCCAGCTTGGTCTTGGTCTGGCCCTCGAACTGCGGGTCGGCCAGCTTGAGGCTGATGATCGCCGTCAGGCCCTCGCGGATGTCGGAGCCCTCGAGGTTGGCCTCCTTCTCCTTGATGTGGCCCTTCGCCCGCGCCCACGTGTTGAACGTGTTGGTCAGCGCGGCCCGGAACCCCTCCTCGTGAGTACCACCTTCATGCGTGTTGATGGTGTTGGCGAACGTGTAGACCGACTCGGTGTAGGAGTCGTT
>JAVHVB010000453.1:0-3684 GCA_032160775.1 Pseudonocardiales bacterium
ACATCCGGTCGGCGACCCCTGCCCAGTCGAGCAGCCCGGTCGTCACCATGGCCTCGGCCACGACCCCGAGCGCGGTCTGCAGGCCGAGCATCCCGAAGGCCGCATCGACGAACGCGTGCTCCTTGTCGTGGCGGGCGTGCGGGGCGTGGTCGGTCGCGACCGCGTCGATGGTGCCGTCCGCGAGGGCGTCACGGAGCGCCGCAACATCCTCGTCGGGGCGCAGCGGCGGGTTCACCTTGTACACCGGGTCGTAGTCTGCCAACAACTCACAAGTGAGCAGCAGGTGGTGCGGGGTGACCTCGGCGGTCACCGCGATGCCGCGCTTCTTCGCCCAGCGCAGCACCTCGACGGTGCCGCCGGTGGACACATGGCAGACGTGCAGCCGGGAGCCGGTGTGCTCGGCCAGCAGCACGTCGCGCGCGACGACCGACTCCTCGGCGACCGAGGGCCAGCCGGCCAGGCCGAGCCGGCCGGACACCGTCCCCTCGTGCGCGCACGCGCCGGCGTCGGCGAGCCGCGGGTCCTGGGCGTGCTGCGCGACCACCGCGTCGAACGGCTTGACGTACTCCAGTGCGCGGCGCATCAACCGGGCGTCGTGCACGCAACGGCCGTCGTCGCTGAAGACCCGCACCCGCGCATCGGACCGCGCCATGTTGCCGATCTCGGCGAGCGCCTCACCGGCCAGTCCCTTGGACACCGCGCCGACCGGACGGACATCGACCAGACCGACCTGCGCGCCCCGGCGGGCGACCTGCTCGACGATGTCGGCGTTGTCCGCCACCGGATCGGTGTTCGCCATCGCGTGCACGGCGGTGAAGCCGCCGAGCGCCGCCGCGGCCGAGCCGGACGCGATGGTTTCGGTGTCCTCCCGGCCGGGTTCGCGAAGGTGCGTGTGCAGATCGACGAAACCGGGCAGCAGCACCAGCCCGGCGCCGTCGATGACGGTGTCGGCGGAGGCGCCGGACACCCGCCGGCCCACCTCCGCGATGATCTCGCCGTCGACGAGCACGTCACACGGCTTGCCACCCAGAATGGCCGCGCCCTTGATCACGATCGTCATACCGAGACCTCCCCCGGACCGGCCAGCAATCGGTAGAGCACCGCCATGCGCACTGCCACTCCTGCCTTTACCTGGTCGAGGACGACCGAGCGGGCGCCGTCGGCTGCCGACGACGAGATCTCCAGACCGCGGTTCATCGGGCCCGGATGCAGCACCGGCACCTGCTCGCCGAGCAGCTCCAGCCGCTCGGCGGACAACCCGTAACCGATCGCGTATTCCCGCTCGGTCGGGAAGTAGCCGCCGGCCATCCGCTCGCGCTGGACCCGCAGCATCATCACCGCGTCCACGTCGCCGTATGCCTTGCCGGAGAGCACGGCGTCGAGGTCCCAACTCGCCTCGCACGGCCAGCTCGCGACGCCCGAGGGCAGCAATGTCGGCGGCGCGACCAGGGTGACACGGGCCCCGAGGGTGCGCAGCAGCAGGACGTTCGACCGCGCCACGCGGCTGTGCGTGATGTCGCCCACGATCGCCACGTGCCGGTCGGCGAGCTCGCCGAGCCGACCGCGCAGCGTGTAGGCGTCGAGCAGTGCTTGGGTCGGGTGCTCATGCGTGCCGTCCCCGGCGTTGATGACGGGGCACTCGACCCACTGCGCGATCCGGGCCACCGCGCCGGACGCGGAGTGCCGGACGACGAGGGCGTCGACCCCCATCGCCTCGACCGTGCGCACGGTGTCGCGCAGGCTCTCGCCCTTGCTGACGCTCGAACCCTTCGCGCTGACGTTGATCACGTCGGCGGACAGCCACTTGCCGGCGATCTCGAACGACGAGCGGGTCCGCGTCGAGTCCTCGAAGAACAGGTTGACGACGGTGCGCCCGCGCAGCGGCGGCAGCTTCTTGACCTCGCGGGTCTGCACCTGGTGCATGCGCTGCGCCGTGTCCAGTATTTCCGTCGCGACCTCGCGGCTCAGATCCGCCGCGGACAGCAAGTTCTTCATGCGCCGCCCTCCAGGATGACCGCGTCGGTGCCGTCGATCTCGTCGAGCAACACCCGGACGTTCTGGCTGCGCGATGTCGGAATGTTCTTGCCGACGTAGTCGGCGCGGATCGGCAGCTCGCGATGGCCCCGGTCGACGAGGGTGGCCAGCTGGACGACGCCCGGCCGGCCGAGTTCGGTCAGCGCGTCCAGCGCGGCGCGGCAGGTGCGCCCGGAGCACAGCACGTCGTCGACGAGGATCACCGTGCGCCCGTCGATGCCGCCCTCGGGTTCCTCGGTCTGGCCGAGCGGGCGGACGCCGCGCACCCGCAGGTCGTCGCGGTACAGGGTGACGTCGATGGAGCCGACCGGCAGCATCAGCCCGGCGAACACGCCGATCCGCGCCGCCAGCCGGTGCGCGAGCGGCACTCCGCGGGTGGGGATGCCCACCAGCACCGCATCGATGGGGCCTGCCCCGCCGCCGGTCGAGCCGGCCGCGGCCACGGTCTCGATGATCTGGTGCGCGATGCGGTCGACGACCCGGGCGACGTCGGCCGCGCGAAGGATGAAGGTGCCCTCGGGCGTCGCTTGATCGCGAACCGGGGCATGGCGGCGTTCAGCCACGCAGACCTCCTTGTCCGCCTCACTGGACGGTCCGTTAAAGGAATGTCTTTCGCCGGCCACTCTAACAGCGCCGCGAAATGTCACCCGAGGATGCGACCCCGCGACATGCTGTTTTGACAGCATGTGATCGCGAAGTTACGGTCCCTCAAACCCGCCGGGAGGGTGGGGGTCGGGGGACCAGGGCACGGGGATGAGATGACCGAGAATTCGCACGCGCACGCCGCGGCGGAGCCGGACGGCTACGCCAAGGCACTCGGTGCGCGCTTGCGCGCGGTCCGGATGCAGCAGCACTTGTCGCTGCACGGCGTGGAACGGAAGTCCGGCGGCAAGTGGAAGGCGGTCGTCGTCGGGTCCTACGAGCGCGGCGACCGGGCGATCTCGGTGCAGCGGCTCGCCGAACTCGCCGAGTTCTACGGTGTACCCGTCGGGGACCTGCTGCCGCCGGAGGAGAACCCGTTCGCCGGGGCGGGCAGCCCGCCGCCGCTGTCCCGCATCGTGCTCAACCTGGACCGGGTCGCCGGACTCGCCGACCCGAGCGCCTCGATCCTGCAGCGGTTCGGCGCGTCCATCCAGCGCCAGCGCGGCGACATCGGCAACCGGACCCTGACCGTCCGCCAGGAGGACCTGCGCAGCCTCGCGCTGATGTACGACCTCAGCGTCGAGGGGCTGACCGACCGGCTCGTCCGCTGGCAGGTGCTCGCGCCGGAGTCGGTCATCCTCGACGGCGAGCCCTAGAGCGCCGCCATCTCGATCTGAACGGGGCGGAACGGGGAAGAACGGGGAAGATGGCGGGATCACACCCGACCGGAGGCCCGCCATGCCCGCACGATCTGCTCGTCCGTCACCCGCGCTCGTCGTAGCGAGTCTCGCTCTCGCCGTCGCCCTGGGCGGAACCGCGTTCGCGGCGCCGCTCCGCAACCTCGTCGCCTCGATCAACGGCGCCACGATCCAGGACCATTCCATCGCCGGCGTCAAGCTCAAGAACGACACCGTGACGGGCAAGCAGGTCAAGGAGTCCAGCCTCGGCACCGTGCCGAACGCCGGCACGGTCGGTGGCGTCACCGTGCGGAAGATCTTCTACGCCCCG
>JAVHVB010000454.1:0-16569 GCA_032160775.1 Pseudonocardiales bacterium
CGTCGATCTGGCCGGGCTGGCCTGCCGAACCCACAACAACGACGCCAAGAAACAAGGCTGGCAAACCGTCATGATCAACGGCCGGGTCGGCTGGATCCCACCCCGCTGGATCGACCCTGAACAAAAACCCCGCTTCAACCACCTCCACAACCCCCAACCGCCCGGTCAGTCGTAGATCGCGTCGACCTGCCAGCGTGGTGCGGAGCCGGGCGACTCTGCTGACAGTGCGCCGCTGACCAGGTACGCGCGGCCGCGGACGTCCACGATCTGCAGGCGCACCGCCCGGCGCGCGGTGTCCGGGCTCCACCATCGCTCGTCCACCGGCCACGGACCGGCCCAGGAGGCGACTGCGGTGAGTTCCCCACCAGTGCCGAACAGCGCCGGTGGGGCAGGGACGGCGCCGCGGTCGGTGACCAGCACCGGACGCCGGCCGGCGTCCAGCAGCACCGCCGGGCGAGGCGGGTCCAGCAGCACCGAGGGAGCCGGTGCCGGCATCCGGCCCGGCCACGGCTGTTCCGGCGAGTGCAGCGGGGTGGGCTCGTCGCCCCACGGGACGAGCCGGGTGCGCTGCCCAGGATCCCGGCCGCCCTCGAGCACCGGAGTCAGCACCGAACCGTGTCCGAGCAGCGTCTGCACCCGGGCGAGGGCCCGCGCGGCCCGCTCGTCTGCGGCACCGCCGCCGCCCCACAACGCCTGCTGGTGCGTACCGGTCGGCACCACCTCGACCGGGACGAGCCGGATGCGCTGCACCCCACCCGTTGGCCGCTGCTGAGACGTGCGCGGTGACGCCGACAGCCAGCCCTCGAGCTGCCAGCGCACCCGGTCGAGGACGTCGACCGTGGACAGCACCCCCGCATGCCGCCACCGGCGAACCGTCTCCTCACCGTTCTCCGACAGCGCCTGCAGTTCCAGACAGGCACAGGCCAGACCGTGCGCCGCGAGATCGGTGACGAACTGTTCCGCGATGCCGCGCGCGGAGAATGCGACGGTGTCGACCCGATCGACAGCCGGCTCGAATTCCAGGGTCACCGCGAACTCGACCGGCGGTCGCCGGCCGGACACCGGACGGTTGTCGGCACCGCCCGCCTGCCGATGCGCCCAGAGACCGTCCGGACCGAACCGGGCCAGCACATCGCGCGCCGGCAGCGCTGCGAACGCACCGAGCGTGCGGATGCCGAGTCGGTGCAGCAGATCGATCAGCGGCGCCGCCCCGGACGGATCGAGGGTGTCCACCGGCAGATCGCGCAGGAACGCCGGTGAGCCGCCGGGATCGACGACCACGCCCCGGCGGGCCGCCTGCTCGGCGGCGAACGCGCCGTCCGCGATGCCGATCAGCAGGTCGACGCCGCTGAGCGCCGCGGCGACCCCGCGGGAAAGCGCATGCAGCACGGCGGTCTCGCCGCCGAAGTAGCGCGTCGGCCCGCGGACGTTGATCGCCGCGAGCCCGGGACGGGTGATCTCGACACCGGGCGCGATCGCTTCGAGCGCGCCGACGACCGGTTCGAAGACCCGCGCCTCGACCGCCTCGTCCCGGGGGAGCACGGCGAGTTCCGGGCAGCGTGCCTGCGCCTCCCGGCGACGCAATCCGCGCCGCACGCCGTGCTGCCGGGCCGGGTGCGAGCACGCGACGACCCGGTTGGCGGTGACGACCGCGATCGGCGCCGTTGCCGGCATTCCGGCTTCCAGCCGAGCCGCGGTGACCGGCCAGTCCGGGCACCACACGGCGATCAGCCGCGGTGTCATAGCGCGATCAGCCGCGGTGTTTCGGGCATGGGGTCACCCGGCGAGTTCGATGACCGGCGCCAGCGGAGCGGCCGGCTCGATGCCGCCTCCGGCAGCCGGCAGCCAGAGGCAACTCGAGCGGGTGCGCCCCGCCTGGCCGCGACCGCTCACGGTGACCTCGACCTGCCGCGCGCGCAGCCGTCCCTCACCGGTGCCGATGCCGCTCCAACTGCCGTTGTGCGCGTGCAGCCGGACGTCGGCTCCCGGCCAGCCGGTTTCGGCGGCTTCCGTCCCGGCCGCCCCGGTTCCGGCGAAGTAGGGGACGAGGACTGCGTCCTTGCTGCGCACCCGGGCGGCGAGGCGCCGGATGTCGGCCGGCGCGAGCCGGGAGCCGCTCTGCCGGCTCGGCGGCCGGGCGGCGACGATGTCGACCGCATCGAGCAGCGCACCCACGGCGGTCGTCCAGCCGGTACCCGGTTCCGGGATCAACGCGATCCGGGCGAGATCGACGCCGTACTCGTGCGCCGCCTCGGCGCTGATGCGCGGGAAGCCGACGAGCGCGCACCAGGCGCCGCTCGCCGACGCCGCACCGAGCAGTGCGAACAGCAGGGACACCGATCCGCTGACGCTGACCGTGCTGCCCCGGCGCAGTCCGCCCGGCAGTAACGTGCGCAGCGGCGAGGCCACCGGCAGTGGCGGAGTGCTGCGGATCCCGACGTGCTGCCAGTCGATCGCGACGCTGCCGTCCGCCTTCCGGATCGCCACGTCGAGCATGGCTCCATCATCGAACAGGTGTTCGAATGCGTCAAGCGGAGGTTTCTCATGGCCAGCAAGTTCACCGAACTGGCGATCGAGTGCGTCGATCCGCAGAGTCTCGCCCGGTTCTGGTGCGCCGTCCTGGACTACGAAGTGCAGGACGAGGACGACGGATACGTCTTCATCGGCTCCCCGCTGGTGCCCGAAGGCCGGGATCGCCCCGGCCCGGTGCCACCGACATTGGGCTTCGCGCCGGTGTCCGAGGCCAAGACCGGCAAGAACCGGCTGCACCTCGACGTCAATCCGACCGACCGGGACCAGGACGAGGAGGTCCGTCGCCTGCTCGATCTGGGTGCTCGGCGCGTAGACGTCGGCCAGGGCGAGCAGAGCTGGGTCGTGCTCGCCGATCCGGAGGGGAACGAGTTCTGCGTCCTGGCCGGTCGGTGCCCCTGATGCCGACCTTCGTCCTCGTACCCGGTGCCGGTGGGCACGGCGCCTACTGGAACCGGCTCGCCCCGGAACTCGAACGTCGCGGGCATGACGTGGTGGCGGTCGACATTCCGGAGCACGAGCCCGGGTCACACCTCGCGGATTGGGCGGCGCACGTCGAACGCGCCGCGCACGGCCGCGCGGACATCGTGCTGGTCGCCCAATCGCTCGGCGGCTTCCTCGCGCCGCTGGTGCGCCTGCCGGTACGGATGATCGTCCTGCTGAACGCGATGATCCCGCTGCCCGGCGAGACTCCGGACCAGTGGTGGGGCAACACCGATTCGGGGGCTGCGCGACTGGCCGCCGCCGAGCGGGACGGCCGCGACCCCGACTTCAGCCTGCAGAACGACTTCCTGCACGACGTCCCGGCGGACGCCGCCGCCGAGTTGCTGGCCGGCGAGACCCGGGAACCGGCCGAGTCGGCGATGTCCGACCCGTGCGCGTTCAAGAACTGGCCGGCGGTGCCGATCAGAGTTCTCGTCGGCCGGGACGACAGGTTCTTCCCGGCCGATTTCCAATGCCGGGTGGCCCAGGAGCGGCTCGGCGTCGAGGCCGACGAGATCGCCGGCGGCCACCTCGTGGCACTCGCCAACCCGACCGGCCTGGCCGACCGCCTCGTCGGCTACGCGACGGCGCAGTAAATCCGGGCGGCGGTGCCGCCTATCGTGGGCCGGTGTCCGGACCGTCCGAGGCGTTGATCGCCGCGCGAGCCGCGGCGGTGCCGTCGATCCGCTATCCGGACCTCCCGGTCAGCGCGATGCGCGGCGAGATCGCCGAGGCGATCCGCAACCATCAGGTGGTCGTGATCGCCGGCGAGACCGGTTCCGGCAAGACGACTCAGCTGCCCAAGATCTGTCTCGAACTCGGTCGCGGCGTGCACGGCATGATCGGGCACACGCAGCCGCGGCGACTCGCCGCGCGCACCGTCGCGCAGCGCATCGCCGACGAGTTGGACGTCCCGCTCGGCGATGCCGTCGGCTACACCGTGCGGTTCACCGACCAGGCGAGTGACCGCACACTGGTCAAGCTGATGACCGACGGCATCCTGCTGGCCGAGATCCAGCGCGACCGGCTGCTGCGCCGCTACGACACGCTCATCCTCGACGAGGCGCACGAGCGCAGCCTGAACGTCGACTTCCTGCTCGGTTACCTGCGCGGGCTGCTCCCCCGGCGCCCCGACCTCAAGCTGATCATCACGTCCGCGACGATCGAGCCGGAGCGCTTTGCGAAGCACTTCGCCAGGCGAACCGGAGCGAATGGCGACATCGTCAGCGATGCACCGATCATCGAGGTGTCCGGGCGCACCTACCCGGTCGAGATCCGCTACCGCCCGCTGGAGCCGGACGCGCCGGCCGACGACGCCGACGACAGCGACGACAGCGACGACAGCGACGATCCCGATCACGAGATCGTGCACCGCACCCAGGTGCGCGACCAGTTCGAGGCGATCGTCGACGCGCTGCGCGAACTCGAGAACGAACCGCCCGGCGACGTGCTGATCTTCCTGTCCGGCGAACGCGAGATCCGGGACACCGCCGACGGGCTGCGCGCGATCGGCTCGTTCAAGGGCACCGAGGTGCTGCCGCTGTACGCGCGGCTCTCCACCGCGGAGCAGCAGCGGGTCTTCGAGCCGCACACCGGGCGTCGCGTCGTGCTCGCGACCAACGTCGCCGAGACGTCGTTGACGGTGCCGGGCATCCGATACGTCATCGACCCGGGCACCGCACGGATCTCGCGCTACAGCCGGCGGACCAAGGTGCAGCGGCTGCCGATCGAGCCGATCTCGCAGGCGTCGGCCGCCCAGCGCGCGGGGCGGTGTGGCCGCGTCGCCGACGGTGTGGCGATCCGGCTCTACTCCGAGCGCGACTTCGAGCAGCGTCCCCCCTTCACCGACCCGGAGATCCTGCGGACCAACCTCGCCGCGGTGATCCTGCAGATGGCGGCCCTGCGGCTCGGCGACGTCGAGCAGTTCCCGTTCCTCGATCCGCCGGACCGGCGCAGCGTGCGTGACGGAGTCCTGCTGCTGCAGGAACTCGGCGCGTTCGACGGCAACGGGCGGATCACCGCACTCGGGCGGCGGCTCGCGCGGCTGCCGGTGGACCCGCGCATCGGCCGGATGATTCTGCAAGCTGAGGTCGAGGGCTGCGTGCGCGAGGTGCTGGTGATCGCCGCCGCACTGTCGATCCCGGATCCGCGGGAACGGCCCGCCGAGAACGAGGACGCGGCCCGGCAGAAGCACGCGCGCTTCGCCGACGAGCACTCCGACTTCATCTCCTACCTCAACCTGTGGAGCTATTTGCGCGAGCAACGCAAGGAGCGATCCGGAAACCAGTTCCGCCGGATGTGCCGCGAGGAGTTCCTGCACTACCTGCGCGTGCGCGAGTGGCAGGACCTCACGGGTCAACTGCGCAGCATCGCCAGAGACCTGGGCGTCCGCGAGCAGGACGAACCCGCCCCGCCCGACCGGATCCACGCGGCGCTGCTCGCCGGGCTGCTCAGCCACATCGGGCTACGCGACAGCGACGGGCGCGGGTCCGCACCGCGCGTCTCGCGGGAATACGCCGGCGCGCGCAACTCGACGTTCGTGCTGGCGCCCGGCTCGGTGCTCAGCCGCAAGCCCCCGCAGTGGATCGTCGTCGCCGACCTCGTCGAGACCGCCCGCCTCTACGGCCGGACCGCCGCGCGGATCGACCCGGCTGCGGTCGAGCGGCTCGCCGCACATCTCGTGCAGCGCACGTACAGCGAGCCGCACTGGGACGCGCACCGGGGCGCGGCGATGGCCTACGAGAGGGTCACGCTGTACGGCCTGCCGCTCGTGCCGCGCCGCCGTGTCGCCCTCGCCGCTCTCGACGGCCCGCTCGCCCGCGAGCTGTTCATCCGGCACGCGCTCGTCGAGCGCGAATGGCAGACAAGGCACCAGTTCGTCGCCGCCAACGCCGCCCTGCGCGACGAACTGGCCGAACTCGAGGAGCGGGCGCGCCGGCGCGACCTGCTGATCACCGACGACGAGCTCTACGACTGGTACGACGAGCGCATACCCGCGAGCGCGGTCTCGGCGCGGCATTTCGACGCGTGGTGGAAGAAGGAGCGGCACCGGTCGCCGGAGCTGCTGACGCTGACCCGCGTGGACCTGCTGCGCGCCGTGGAGACCGACGAGCACCCCGACACCTGGCAGGCGGGCGAGGTGTCGCTGCCGGTGAGTTACCGGTTCGAGCCGGGTGCGCCCGACGACGGGGTGACGGTGCACGTGCCGGTCGAGGTACTCGCCCGGCTCGGCGGTGACGAGTTCGCGTGGCAGGTGCCGGCGCTGCGCGAGGAACTGGTGGTCGCGCTGCTCCGCTCGCTGCCGAAGGACCTCCGCCGGCATTTCGTGCCCGCTCCGGACACCGCTCGCGCCGTGCTCGCCGCCCTCGAGTCCGGGCCGGAACCGCTGCTCGAGGCGGTCCAACGTGAGCTGCAGCGACGCACCGGCGTACTCGTGCCCGTCGACGCGTTCGATCTGGCCAAGGTGCCCGCACACCTGCGGGTCACGTTCGCGGTCGAGGACGCAACCGGTGCCGAGGTCGCCCGCGGCAAGGACCTGGCGGCGTTGCAGGACCAGCTCGCCGGGCCGGTGCGCCGCGCAGTCGCCGCCGCGGTCGCCGGCGAGCTGGAACGCACCGGGCTGCACGACTGGCCGGCCGGGCTCGCCGACCTCCCGCAACGCATGGAGCGCACCACCGGCGCGCACACCGTGCACGGCTTCCCTGCGCTCGTCGACGAAGGCGGTGCGGTCGCGATCCGGGTGCTGCCGACGGCGGCCGAGCAGCGCGCGGCAATGCGCGCCGGCACCCGCCGGCTACTCCGGCTGGCACTGCCGTCACCGGTCAGGGCAGTCGAACGAACGCTGAGTGCCCGCGCCCGCCTCGTGCTGGGCAGCAACCCGGACGGTTCGATCGGCGCGCTGATCGACGACGCCGCCGACGCCACCGTCGACGCCCTCGTCGGCGATCCCGCCTGGACGAAGACCGAGTTCGGCGCGCTGCGCGACCGCGTGGGCGCAGACCTCGTCGCGGTGACCCAGGCGGTCGTCTCCGACGTCGAACGCGTGCTCGCCGCCGCGCACGAGGTGCGCCTCGCGTTGCCGGACCGGCCGCCGCCGGCCCAGACGGAGTCGATCGAGGACGTCCGGGCGCAGTTCCGCGCGCTGCTTCCCCCCGGCTTCGTCACCGTCACCGGTCGGCCCAGACTGGCTGATCTCGCCCGCTACGTCACGGCGATCGGCCGCCGACTGGACCGGTTGCCCCGCGACGTCGACACCGACCGCGCCCGGATGGCGCGGGTGCGGGTGGTCCAACAGGCCTACGACGAGTTGATTCGCGCGCTTCCGCCGGGCCGCGCGGCAGAAGACGACGTGCAGGCCATCAGATGGCAGATCGAGGAACTGCGCGTCAGCCTGTGGGCGCAGCAGCTCGGAACACCGCGTCCGATCAGCGAACAGCGCATATTTCGCACAATCGACGCGATCCGCCTATGACTAGCCGGTGTAACACTCTGCTGGGGTTGAACGCTGCCCTAACCACTTGTAGCGTGCGAACCGCAAGCCGCCGAGGCGTCGCTGGCCTCCCAAGGTGCGCTGATCCTGGCGTTCGGGCAAACCGTCTCACCCCGGGACGTGGTATCAACCCGAGCGACGCGCGGTCGGCCGCTTCGGCGGCTTGCGCCGCACTTCCCTGTGTTGAGATGGACGGCGTGCCGTCCGGCTCCCGTGCTTCCAATGCTTCCAATGCCTCCGCTGCCACCCCGCAGATCCGCAAGCTCGGTATCCGCCCCGGCCACCGGGTGTGCCTGGTCGCCGCGCCGCGCGGGTGGCGGCTCACCGATCCGCCGCAGATCGTCCGCGCCGCGGCCGGTCCGGCGGATGTGCTCCTGTGGTTCGTCCGTGAGTCCGCCGCCCTCGCGGACGTGCCGGCGCACGCCGAGCGGATCTTCCCGGCCGGTGCGATGTGGATCGCCTGGCCGCGGCGCGCCGCCGGGCACCTGAGCGACGTGACCGAGAACGCGATCCGGGACGCGGTTCTGCCGCTCGGGCTCGTCGACGTGAAGGTGGCCGCGATCGACGACGACTGGTCCGGGCTGAAGATCGTGTGGCGGACGGAGAACCGGGTCCGCTGACGGTCGCGGACAACTCGAAAGAAGGATGTGTGGACTTGTCGAAACGTGGGCTGGCCGTTCGACGCATTGGTGAGCCAGGGTTGAATCGGGCCGACGGACCGGGCGCTGGCCGACAACGAAGGGGTAATCGAGATGCGCGTGATGGTGCTGGTCAAGGGCGACGAGGAGTACGAGAACGGGCGGATGCCGAACCGCGACGAACTGGCCGAGATGGGCGCGTTCAACGAGGAACTCGTCAAGGCCGGCGTGATGCTCGCCGGCGAGGGCCTCGCGAACTCCACCGAGGGCAAGCGGGTGCGTTTCGAGGGCAAGAAGGCGACGGTCATCGACGGTCCGTTCACCGAGGCCAAGGAACTCGTGGCCGGCTACTGGATCTGGGAGGTCGCCTCGATCGAGGAGGCCGCCGAGTGGCTCAAGCGGGCTCCCTTCCAGGACACGACCGTGGAGATCCGCCGGGTGTTCGACGAGAGCGACTTCGGCGAGGAGTTCACCGAGGCACTCCGCGAGCAGGAGCGGCGGATCCGCGACGAGGCCGCAGCCAACGACAAGTGACCGTTGCGCCTCGCACGTCATGACGACTCGCGTTCCGGCGACCGCGGGCGCCGGCCGGACGGAGATTCGGCGCACCGTCGAGGCCGTCTGGCGGATGGAGGCGGCCCGGCTGATCGCCGGGCTGGCCCGGGTCGTCCGGGACGTCGGCCTCGCCGAGGACCTCGCCCAGGACGCCCTCGTGGCCGCACTCGAACAGTGGCCGGAGTCCGGTGTCCCGGACAACCCGGGCGCCTGGCTGACGGCCGTGGCGCGACGGCGGGGGGTGGACACGATCCGTCGCCGCGTCACCCTCGAGCGCAAGGTCGAGCAGATCGGGCGTGACCTTTCCGAAGCAGAGAACCCGATGGACGAAATCGAGATCGAGCCCACCGTGCAGGACGACGTCCTCCGGTTGATGTTCACCGCGTGCCACCCGGTGCTGTCGGAGGACGCCCGGGTCGCGCTGACCCTGAAGATGATCGGCGGGCTGTCGACCGAGGAGATCGCCCGCGCGTTCGTGGTCCCGGTCCCGACGATGGCGCAGCGGATCGTCCGGGCGAAGAAGGCGCTGGCCGACGCCGGCGTGCCGTTCGAGATCCCGACGGGCGACGAACTGGCCGCGCGGCTGGCGTCGGTGCTCGAGGTCGTCTACCTGGTGTTCAACGAGGGGTACACGGCGACGTCCGGCTCGTCCTGGACGCGGCCCGCCCTGTGCGCGGAGGCGATGCGGCTGGGCCGGATCCTCTGCGGGCTCGCGCCCGCGGAGGCGGAGGCGTTCGGCCTGGTGGCGCTGCTCGAGATCCAGGCGTCCCGGCTGCGCGCCCGGGTCGGGCCGGACGGCGCGCCGGTCACGCTGCTCGACCAGGATCGGGCGAAGTGGGACCGGGTGCTCATCAACCACGCGCTGCGGGCACTCGCGCACGCCGAAGCGCTGGGCGGGGACGGGCCGTACCAGCTGCAGGCGTCGATCGCGGCTTGTCACGCCCGTGCCAACGTCGCCGCGGACACCGACTGGGCGCGGATCGCGGCGCTGTACGAGCAGCTCGCGATCCGCACCGGGTCACCGATCGTCGAGCTGAACCGGGCGGTCGCGGTGGCGATGGCCGAAGGCCCGGCCGCCGGGCTCGTGATCGTCGACGGCCTGCGCGACGATCCCGCGCTGCGCAGCTATCACCTGCTGCCCTCGGTCCGCGGCGACCTGCTCGCCAAACTTGGCCGGACGGAGGAGGCCCGGGCGGAGTTCGAGGCAGCCGCCGCGATGACCGGCAACGAGCAGGAGCGGCAGTTGCTGCTCGGCCGGGCCGCGGAGTGCGGCACCGGGCCGGGTTCATAACATTTTGGGGGTTTACGTGAGGGCTCCCAGGGGAAAGCATGGGTGCATCCCTTCGGAGGTGCCCATGGACCCGTCCGTCTCCACCGGTACCGAGCTCGACGCAGTACGCGCGCGGCGCGCGGAACTACGGGAAACCCTGAATCTGCTCGAGGCCGCGCTGGCCGCGCCGGCTCGCGGCCGGGAGATGGTGTGGGGCGAGGCGGTGCACGCCGCCCTGGTGATGATCGCCGATGACTTCGGCGCGCACGTCGAGGTCACCGAAGGCCCGGGCGGGCTGCACCAGGCCATCGTCGCGGGCGCCATCCGGTTGGCGAATGCGGTCGACGCGCTGACCGACGAGCACAGCCAGATCGCCGCGGACATCGCTGGGCTCGTCGCGGACAGTCGGGCGCCGGTGACCGCGGACGACATGGACGGGCTGCGCGAGCGGGCCACCCGGCTGCTCGGCCACCTCGTACGGCATCGGCAGCGTGGCGCGGATCTGATCTACGAGGCGTACGCGACCGACGTCGGCGGCGCCGGCTGAGCCGAGCGGCTCCTTACTCGGCGAGTTCCTCGTCGAGGTCGACGTCGTGCTGGTGCACGCGATCCGGGTGCCGGAACACGAAGCGCTTGTAGGCCCAGAACCGGACCACGGTGCCGATACCGATCGTCACGATCTTGACGAGGAAGACCGCGTCACTGTCGTGCGCGTAGTCGAGGCCGTAGACGAAGACGGCGATGGCCGCTTCGGAGAACGCCAGGGTGATCAGGTTGATGCCAAAGAAGAACGAGGTCTCGCGGGCGAGCCCGCTGCGCGCGCGGTGGGAGAACGACAGGTACCGGTTGCCCACGTAGGCGAAGGCGGTGGACAGCACGGTCGAGGCCGCGTTCGCCTTGAGTGCCCCGTGCTGCTGGAGCCAGGCGAACACGCCGAGGTCGATGGCGAACGCGATCGCCCCGACGAGCCCGAACGCCGCCAACTCCTTGAGCAGGATGCGCCACGAGTTGCGGAGATATTCACGCAACCGGGTGCGCAGCACGGAAGGGCGGATGGTCGTCATCGTAGCCGGGACAGTACCCGGACACGCGGCACGTCACGCGGCCTCGCACAGCTTCGCGCCAGTCACCTCCTAGGCTTTGCCCGTGGACCACCGCACCGGGTTGCCCGTCGTCGGCATGGTCGGCGCCGGCCAGCTGGCCCGGATGACCCAGCAGGCGGCGATAGCGCTCGGCCAGTCGGTGCGGCTGCTCGCCGAGTCCGCCGACGACGGTGCGGCACTGGTGGCCTCCGATGTCGTGGTCGGTGACTACCAGTCGCTCGACGATCTGCGCACCTTCGCGCGCGGGTGCGACGTCGTGACCTTCGACCACGAGCACGTACCGAACGCGCACATCGTTGCGCTCGAGCTGGACGGCGTCAGCGTGCAGCCGGGGTCGGCCGCGCTGCGCTTCGCCCAGGACAAGCTGGCGATGCGCGAGCGGCTGGCCGCGCTCGGCATCCCGTGCCCACGCTGGGCGCCGGTCACCGACGCCGCGGCTCTTGCCGCGTTCGGCGACGAGGTCGGCTGGCCGCTGGTGCTCAAGGCAACCCGCGGCGGGTACGACGGCAAGGGCGTCTGGATGGTCGACGACCTCGCCGCAGCCGCGGAGCCGCTCGCGTCGGGTACGCCGCTGTTGGCCGAAGAGCGGGTCCCGATCGTCCGCGAACTGGCCGCCGATGTGGCCCGCTCGCCGTTCGGGCAGGGCGCCGTCTGGCCGGTGGTAGAGACGGTGCAGCGGGACGGGATCTGCGTGCAGGTCATCGCGCCGGCGCCCGAGCTTTCCGCCGACGATGCCGAAGAGGTGCAGGCGCTCGCGCTGCGGATCGCCGGCGAGCTGGGCGTGACGGGAGTGCTCGCCGTCGAGTTGTTCGAGACACCCGACGGGCTGCTGGTGAACGAGCTCGCCATGCGCCCGCACAATTCGGCGCACTGGACCATCGAGGGCTCGCTGACCTCGCAGTTCGAGCAGCATCTTCGCGCGGTGCTCGACTACCCACTCGGGGCGACGCGACAGCTCGCGCCGGTCGTCGTGATGGCCAATTTGCTCGGTGGGCCGGACGACGTGGTGCCGAAGGCCCTCGACGAACGGGTTCATCACCTGATGGCTCACTGGCCGGACGTGAAGATTCACCTGTACGGCAAGCAGTTCCGGCCCGGCCGCAAGGTCGGGCACGTGACTGCCCTCGGCGACGATCTGGCGACGGTCCGCCGCAAAGCCACCGAGGCCGCGGACTACCTGATGAACGGAGACCGGCCGGATGACTGACCCACTCGTCGGGGTGATCATGGGCAGCGACTCGGACTACGAGGTGATGGGCGCGGCCGCCGAGGCGCTGGCCGAGTTCGGCGTCCCGCACGAGGTGCGCGTGGTGTCCGCGCACCGCACGCCCGCCGGCATGGCCGAGTACGCGCAGGCCGCCGCGGGCCGCGGCCTCGAGGTGATCATCGCCGGTGCCGGCGGAGCGGCCCATCTGCCCGGCATGGTCGCCTCGCTGACCACGCTGCCGGTGATCGGCGTGCCGGTCCCGCTGAAGTACCTGGACGGCATGGACTCGCTGCTGTCGATCGTCCAGATGCCGGCCGGAGTCCCGGTGGCCACCGTCTCGATCGGCGGCGCGCGGAACGCCGGACTGCTCGCGGTGCGCATCCTCGCCGCGGGCGACGAAGAGCTCACCGCCCGGATGGCGGCGTTCCAGGCGGACCTCGCCGCCACCGCCCGGGCCAAGGACGCCGCCCTCCAGGACCGCCTGTATCACCGGGGTGAACCAGGGGTCAGGACCAGGGACGTCCCGGAGGGCGGGCCACCGCGCCATCCGTAGGCTGGCGAAATGAGAGCAGCCGCCCTTCGTAGCCGGCTGCGGTCCCGCAAGGTGCAGGCCTGGCTGGCGGTTGTCGTACTCGCCGCCGTGGGCGGCATCGTGGCCGGTGTCGTCGCGAGCTCCGGATCCGGCGTCCGGGTCAGCTCGCGGTTCGTCACCGGCACGCCCGAGCACGGCAAGGCGGTCCGGCTGGACACGTCGCTGTACCTGCCGGCCAGCACGCCGGCCCCGGCCGTCCTACTTTCCCAAGGCTTCGGCGGCGACAAGACGTCCCTCGACGGCACGGCGCGATCGTTCGCCGAGCACGGCTATGTCGCGCTGACCTACAGCGCGCGCGGCTTCGGCCGATCGGGCGGGCTCATCCACTTCGCCGCACCCGACTACGAGGTGCGCGACGGACGAAAGCTGCTCGACTACCTGGCCGGGCTCGACGTGGTCTCGCGGGTCGGCGGCAAGCCGCAGCTCGCCACCGCAGGTGCGTCCTACGGTGGCGCGCTCTCGCTGCTCATCGCCGCCGCCGACCCTCGGGTCGGCGCGGTGGCCGCCGACATCACGTGGCACGACCTGTCTGCCGCGCTGTTCCCGAACGCGGCCGGCGCCCCGCCCGGTGTGTTCAAGAAGCTGTGGGCCGGCCAGCTGTTCGCCAGCGCGCTGCCGGAAACATCGCTGTCCGGGCTGCCGGGCAGCGCACCACCGGTTGGGCCGGACCGGGCGCCCGCGCAGGCGACCGGCTGTGGCCGGTTCGCGCCCGACGTGTGTGCCGCCTACCAGGCTTCCGCTGCTCGTGGGCTGCCGACCGCCGCGATGGACCGGCTGATGCGGCTGGCGAGCCCGGCGTCAGTGATCGACGCGCTCTCCGCGCCCACCCTGCTCACCCAGGGCGAGCAGGACTCGCTGTTCCCGCTCAGCGAGGCGGCGGCGAATGCGCGACAGCTGGCGGCGCATGGCACGCCGGTGCGCGTGGTGTGGCGTGAGGGCGGCCATGACACCGGCAGTGGCGGCGGGGTGGCGACCAGCGCGGCGATCGGCTGGTTCGACGACGTGTTCAACGGCGGCGGCGGCGGCGCCGGCGTGAGCAAGCAGCAGCCGTTCCGGTTCAGCGAGCAGGCCGGCGTCGTGTCGGCGGCGACCGGCGATGCCGCACAGCAGACGCTGGAGGCCGACGGGTACCCCGGCATCGCCGGCGCGCCCGAGGACACCGAGACGGTGCAGGTCAGCGGCCCGCCGCAGGTCGCGATCGCGCCTCCGGACGGCTCGCCTGCGGCGATCACCAGCGTCCCCGGGTTGAGCGCGCTCGGACCGCTCGTGACGCGGGCCCTCGATCTGCTGCCGGCCGCGCCCGGCCAGACCGCGAGCTTCGGCTCGGCGAAGTTGCCGGACAGCGTGTTGATCGTCGGCCAGCCGACAGTGCGGATTACGGTGACCGCCCGCTCGAGCGCCGACGCGATCCTGTTCGCCGCGCTGCGGGATCTCGCGCCGGACGGCACCGAGCAGGTGCCCGCCCAACTCGTCTCGCCGATCCGGCTGACCGGGCTGCGCCCAGGCGTGCCGCGCACCGTGACGGTGCGGCTGCCGTCGATCGTCCGCAACGTCGAGGCCGGCCACCGGCTCGTGCTCACCGTCGGCACGACCGACTTCGGTTACGCCCTGCCCGCGAACGCGCGCACCTACCTCATCGGGTTGGCGGGCGGCACCGCGGCGGTGACGATCCCGACGGCGTCCGGCACCCCGATCGACGCCGGACATCCCGGTGCCTGGCTGCTCGTGGGGGCGCTGATCGCGCTGGTGATCGGGCTGTCGGTGGGCGCGGTGTTGATCCGCCGGCGGCTCGTGCTCAAACCGGATCCGGAGCTCGTCGACGTGCCGGTGAGCATCCGGTCGCTGGTCAAGGAGTACGCGGGCGGCTACCGCGCGGTCGACGATGTGTCCATCCGGGTCGAGCGCGGCCAGGTGGTCGGGCTGCTCGGCCCGAACGGCGCCGGCAAGACGACCGTGTTGCGGGTTCTCGTCGGGCTCATCACGCCGACTTCGGGCAGCGTGCACGTCTTCGGGCAGCCGGTCGTCCCGGGTGCGCCCGTGCTCGCCCGGGTGGGCGCGTTCATCGAGGGTCCCGGATTCCTGCCGCACCTCACCGGCCGGGAGAACCTGCGGCTGTTCTGGGCGGCGACCGGCCGGCCGGAGCCGGACGCGGAATTCGACCTGGCGCTGGACATCGCCGGCCTGGGCCAGTCCATCGACCGGCGGGTCCGCGCCTACAGCCACGGGATGAAGCAGCGGCTGGGCATCGCGCAGGCGATGCTCGGGCTGCCGGAGGTGCTCGTCCTCGACGAGCCCACCAACGGCCTGGACCCGCCGCAGATCGCCGAGATGCGCGAGGTGCTGCAGGACTACGCGCGCACCGGGCGCACCGTCCTGGTCTCGAGCCACCTGCTGGCCGAGGTCGAACAGACGTGCACGCACGTCGTCGTGATGCACAAGGGCCGGCTCATCGCGGCCGGCCCGACGGCCGAGATCGCCGGGGCGGGCGGCGTCCAGCTCGCCGTCGAGGACCCGGACGCGGCGGCGCGGGTGCTGGCCGACGCCGGGATCATCGCCGAGCTGGTGCCTGCGCGCCGGGCGCTGGAGGACGTTTTCCTCGACCTGATCGGAGAGGCGCCATGACCGAGCGGGAGCTGTCCAAGGTCGCCGCCACCAAGCGCGGAATCCACGACCGGCTGACGACCGTCGAGGTGGGCCGCGAGCCGGACTTCCACCCGGGCCGCACGCTGCGGTTGCGCGTGGAACTGGTGCGTCAGCTCAAGCGGCGGCGCACCCAAGTGGCGTTCGGGTTGATCGTGATCCTGCCCGTGATCATCGCCATCGCCTTCCAGGTCGGCGGTGGCGCCGGTAGCGACGCGCCGCAACTCGTGGGGCTGGCCAACACCGGCGCATTCAACTTCGCGCTGTTCACCGAGTTCGCCTCGGTCGGCTTCCTGCTCGTCGTGCTCGTGGCGCTCTTCTGTGGCGACACCGTGGCGAGCGAGGCGAGCTGGTCGTCGCTGCGCTACCTGCTCGCCCTGCCGGTGCCGCGTTCGCGGATGCTGCGCCAGAAGCTGATCATCGCCGGCGCGCTCAGCGTTGCCGCGAACGTCCTGCTCCCGCTCTGGGCGTTCCTCGTCGGCGGGATGTTCTTCGGATGGCACCCCGCTCGCTCGCCGATCGGCGGCTCGTTCGGCACCGGCCCGTCGACCTGGCGGCTGGCGATCATCGTGGTCTACATCTGTGGCCAGTTGCTCGTCGTCGCCGCGCTCGCGTTCCTGCTGAGCGTCAGTGTGGACAACCCGCTGGGCGCCGTCGGTGGCGCCGTGATGCTGGTCGTCGTCTCGAACATCCTGGATCAGATCACCGCGCTCGACCCCTACCGCCACTACCTGCCGACGCACTTCCAGTACGCGTGGGTCGACACGCTGAGCTCGCCGATCAGGTGGGACGACATGATCCGCGGGACGGGCTTGGCGATCGCCTACGCCGCGGCGTTCCTCGGCTACGCCTGGCTGCGCTTCGACCGCAAGGACATCACGTCCTAGGAACTGCGCTGCTCCGCCGCGAGCCGCGCCCGGTAGGCGGCGACGTTCGCCCGGTTGCCGCAGCCGCTGTCGCAGAACCGGCGGGACCGGTTCTTCGACAGGTCGATCAGGACGTCCTCGCAGTCGCTCGCCGCGCACACCCGTAACCGGTCGAGCTCGTCGCCGCGGATCACGTC
>JAVHVB010000455.1:0-19190 GCA_032160775.1 Pseudonocardiales bacterium
TGCTGTTCGCGAAGTACCGCACCGCCGCCGACTACGCGGCCGCCGACCGCGAGGACGTCGAGCGGATCATCAAGTCGACCGGGTTCTTCCGCAACAAGACCACGTCGATCATCAAGCTCGGCGCGGCGCTCGTCGAGCGATTCGACGGCGAGGTGCCGAATCGGCTCGTCGACCTCGTCACGCTGCCGGGGTTCGGCCGCAAGACCGCCAACGTCGTGCTGGGCAACGCCTTCGACGTTCCCGGGTTGACCGTCGACACGCACTTCGGCCGGCTGGTGCGCCGCTGGCAGTGGACCTCGCTGACCGATCCGGTGAAGGTCGAGGCCGCCGTCGCCGAGCTCCTGCCGAAGAAGGAGTGGACGATCTTCTCGCACCGCGCGATCTGGCACGGTCGGCGCGTCTGTCATGCGCGCAAGCCCGCGTGCGGTGCCTGCGCGATCGCGCGCCTGTGCCCGTCGTTCGGTGAGGGCCCGACGGACCCGGTGGCGGCGGCCAAGCTGGTGAGGAGCGAGGCCGAGATGGTCGCCTCATGAGCGACCTTGCGAGGTCATCGATGGGCCGAGCATGAGTTCCTTGGCCCCACTGCGGCGCTGGGCGCGGCGTGTCTCGCCGCAGCGCGGCCACCAGCCCGCGGTTCTCGACCGATGATCGAAGAGCTGCCGGAATGGTTGCAGCCGCTTGCCCGGGTGGCGGCGGGGATCGACGACAGCGACCTGTCGCGGTTCCCGGTCCCGGACGACGGCAGCGGACGCCCGTCCGCGGTGCTCGTCGCGTTCGCCGACTCGGCCGACGGGCCGGCCGTCCTGCTCATCGAACGCAGCGCAGCCCTGCGCCAGCACGCCGGGCAGGTCGCCTTCCCGGGCGGCTCGCTCGACCCGACCGACGCGTCACTCGCCGCGGCCGCCCTGCGGGAGGCGAACGAGGAGGTCGGGCTCGATCTGCAGACGGTGCGCGTGGTAGCCGATCTGCCGGCGATCTTCATCCCGATCTCCGGCTTCGTCGTCACCCCGGTGCTCGCCTGGTGGGAACGCCCGCACGCGGTGCGGCCCGTGGACATGGACGAGGTGGCGGCGGTCGAGCTGGTGCCCATCGCCGAACTCGTCGACCCGGCGAACCGGTTCATGGTGGTGCACCCGTCCGGCTGGACGGGCCCGGGCTTCGCCGCGCGCGGGCTGTTCGTGTGGGGGTTCACCGCCGGGCTGCTCGACCGGCTGCTCGAGTTCGGCGGCTGGGCGTTGCCCTGGGACACCTCGGTGCGCCGGCCGCTGCCGACGCAGCTGACGCAGACGACGCAGCCGACGCAGCCGGCAACGCCGACTCCGGCGCCGCCCGCGAGCTGAGGCCGCCCGGCCCCGGCAGCCGCCCGCAGGTACGGTTCCTGGCATGCAGCTGCGCCGGCCGATCGCGCTGGCAGCGGTCCTCGCGGGAATGCTGCTGGCGCTGACTGGCTGCGTGCGGCAACCGGAGGTGAATTCGCGTCCGCACCCCGGCACCGACACCGCCAGCGCGGTGAACGGCGTCCAGCAGATCACCCTGCGCAGCGGCCTGGATCTGCGGTTCACCCCGTCGACGATCGTCGTCCACTCCGGGGTCGTGCGGCTCGTGCTCGTCAACAGCTCGGACCCCGGCGCCGGGCCGCCGCACGACGTGACCTTCAGCGGGCTGCCGGCGGCCGACGTCGCGACGACGCAGGCGGGCCGGATTTCGTCGGTGACGTTCACCGCGCCCGCGCCGGGGACATATCAGTTCGTGTGCAGCATCCACGCCCGGCAGGGCCAGACCGGCACCATGATCGTCCGGTAGACGGACCGCACGGATGAATCTTCTCGACGCGATCATCATCGTGGCCGCCATCGCTTACGGCATCGGCGGATTCCGCAGCGGCGCGGTCGTCGGCATCTTCTCGCTGCTGGGCTTCTTCGGCGGCGCCGCGATCGGCGCGCAGCTCGCCCAGCCGCTCGGGTCGGCCCTCGTCGACGGGCGCGCCCAGGTGCCGGTCGCGATCTTCTGCGTCCTCGTCCTCGCCACCCTCGGGCAGTTGCTCGGGGTGTACGTGGCCGGCCACCTGAAGTCGCGCCTCGTGCTCAACGAGAACACGAAGATGGTCGACTCCGGCGTCGGCGCCGTACTCGGCGTGATCGCGGTGCTGCTGGTCTCCTGGATGGTCGCCCTGCCGCTCGCCCACTCGCCCTACCCGAGCCTCGCAGCGGAGGCCGGTCATTCGCGCATCGTGCGGGCGGTCAACTCGGCGGTGCCGGACAGCTTCCGCAACCTGTACTCGTCGTTGCGCGAGTTCCTCGACCGCAGTGGCTTCCCGCCGGTGTTCGGCGACCTGCCCTCGAGCTCGATCGTGTCGGTGCCCCCGCCGCCGGCCAGCCTCGGCCCGGCCGTGCGGCGCGAGGTGCGGCAGGCGGCGCCGTCGGTGCTCAAGGTCTTCGGCCAGGCGCCGCAGTGCGGCCGCAGTATCGAGGGTTCCGGTTTCGTATACGCGCCGGACCGGATCTTGACGAACGCGCACGTCGTGGCCGGCACGAACGAGGTGACGGTGGAGATCGCCCCGAACCAGGACGTCCCGGCGCAGGTCGTGCTGTTCGACCCCGAGCGCGACGTCGCGGTGCTCGACGTCCCTGACCTGCCGGCCACCGCCCGGCCGCTCCCGCTCAGTCGATCGGACGGGGCGTCCGGAGACCCGGCGCTGGTGCTCGGCTACCCGGAGAACGGCCCGTTCACCGTGCGTACCGCGCGGATCCGGTCGGACGGGACGGTCGGCGGCACCGACATCTACGGGCACGGCAACGTGCGCCGCTCGATCTACGCGATCCGGTCCGTGGTGCGCAGCGGCAACTCCGGCGGCCCGCTGCTCGGCTACGACGGCACGGTGCTCGGCATGGTGTTCGCCACGGCGATCGACTCGCCGGACACCGGGTTCGCGCTCACCAACGCCGAGATCGCGGACGACGCCCGGGCCGGACGGCAGGCGACCGAACCGGTGGGGACGAGCGGCTGCACCCCGGACTGAGCGCGCTCAGCTGATCTTCGCCCAGCGGAGCAGCTCGCCGCTGATGTGCTCGGGCACCTCGTTGTGCGGGAAGTGGCCGACCCCGTCCAGCACGCGCCACTCGTACTGACCGGTCACGTACTGGCCCGACCCCTGGGCGGTGCGCGGCAGGACGCAGGTGTCGAAGTCGCCGTGCAGATGGAGCACCGGGGCGGTGATGGGCGTGCGCAGGGCGGCCGCGAACCGGCGTCCGTCGGAGCGGACCAGCGAGCGCACCATCCAGCGGTAGTGCTCGGCCGCGCAGAACGAGACCGGATGGATGCGCATCGCCTGTGCGTAGCGTTCGACGTCGGCCACGTAGCCCGGCTTGCCGCGCCACCGTGGGCCGGTCCACCGGTCGAACAGCGCGCGCACCCACGTCGAGTCGCGGGACAGCAGCACCTCGGCCCGTCGCGGCACCTGGAAGGTGCGCAAGATGTAGCCGGACGCCCGGCGCTGCTCCGGTCCCGCCCCGGGGCGCAGTTCGGCGCGCATCCGCAGCGGGTGCGCCGAGCCCACCACCACGGCGGAGCGGACGACCCGCGGGTGCGCCGCGGCCATCGTCCAGGCCAGCGTGCCGCCGAGGTCGGTGCCCACGACCATCGCGTCCGCCTCGCCGAGCGAGGTGACCAGCGCGGCCATGTCCGCGGCGAGGGTGATCGAGTCGTAGCCGCGCGGCGGCTTGTCGCTCGCCCCGTAGCCGCGCAGGTCGACCGCCACGGCACGGAAACCGGCGTCGGCGAGATCGAGAAGTTGCTGGTGCCACGCCCACCAGAACTGCGGGAAACCGTGCAGCAGCAGGACGAGCGGGCCGGTGCCGAGCTCGGTCACGTGCAGCGCGATGCCGTTCGCCCGCACCATCCGGTGCGTCCACGGCCCGTCGACGAGCACGATCGAACCGTCGGGCGCCCCGGGTAGCGGGCCGAACCCCATCGGCTGACCTACTCCCGCGACTTTTTCAAATAGTCGACGGTTTCCTTCGTCGTCCTGATCGTGAGCTCGGGCGCTTTCACCCGGCGTACCTTCTTGACGCCGAGGTACACGCAGAGGCCGACGAAGACGAGTTGCAGGGCGAACACGATCAGGAAGGCGGCCCAGCGCCAGAGACCCGCCGCGGCCAGGCCCTCGGCCAGGGCGAGGAAGCCGAACGTCAGCGAGAAGACAAGGACGGCGCCGGCGGCGGCGAACAGGCCGGCGCCGGTACCCGCGTTCTTGACCGTCGAGCGCAGTTCCATCTTGGCGAGCTCGATCTCGCCGCGGATGAGCGTGGACAGATGCGTGGAGGCGTCCGACACGAGTTGCCCGACGCTCGGCTCGCTTCCGTGCTTGCCGTTGCCGCGGGCCTTCTGGTCGGCCGCGGGCGCACTGGCCCTGCTGGCCGTGCTGGCCGTGCTCGACGCGGCGGCTGCGTCGGCCGGCGCTGCCTTGGTCAGCGAGGCGGGCGACGCCGACTGCGCCGGGCGAGGCGTCGGTTTCGGGGTCGGGCTCGCGCTCGACGTCACTGGACGGCTCCTTCGAAGACGATTGGTGCACTCGCATCTTTGCAGCCCGCGCGCACGGCGCGCACTACTCGAGCCCGGCCGGCGTGACGGTCCGTAGCCTTTGCGGGTGCCCGCCGACCCGCTCGCCCCGCTGCTCGAGCTGTCAGGCGTGCCCGCTGCCGTCGAGCGCACGCGAACGGCGGTCGATGCGCTGCTCGGCAACCGGGTGCTACGGCGCAGATCGGCCGACGTCTCCGCGGAGTCCGCGCTTCGAGGTGCGTGGGCCTCCGCCTGGCTCTCCGGCAGTGAGATCGAGCTGGCCGAGGTCCGCTCGGGCGAGGCCGTCGCCGATCCGGTCGTCCAGGGAGCGCTGCGCGTGCAGTCGGCCATCGGCCCGCTCGCCGACACCTGGGCGCGCGCGCCGCGCCAGGCGCTCGCCAGGCTGCACGCGCTGGCCGCGGCGGATCTGCTTCCCGCCGACGAGCTGGGCCGCCCCCGCCCCGGCACCGCGGACCGGCTGGACACGCTCGCCCACGTCCTGGCCGGGACGCACGCGCCGGCGATCGTCGTCGCCGCGATCGTCCACGGCGAGGTGCTGGGCCTCGACGCGTTCCCGCCGGCGTCCGGGGTCGTCGCCCGCGCCGCGGTGCGGCTGACGCTGGTCGACCGCGGCCTGGACCCGAAGTCGCTCGTCGCCGTCGAAGTGGGTCACCGCGAACGAAGTGCGGAGTACGAGGCCGCCCTCGAGGCCTACCGCGGTGGATCGGCGGCCGGCATCGCCACCTGGATCGCCCACTGCGCCGACGCCCTGGTGAGCGGCGCGCGCGAGACCGTCGCCATCTGCGAGGCAATCCTGCGCGGTTGACACGCCGGGCGTCCCTTGCGCATCTCGGGCGACGGGCGTGCAATGGCCCCACGGACGACGAGCGACATGGCGGTCCAGCCCCCAGCGGTCGTCGTCCCGTACGGACCACAGCGGGCACCCACGCGGCGAACCCACCACGCAAACGGTGAGTCGGCGCGGCCTGCGACACCGATGCACGACGTCGCCGACCGCGTTCGATGACTACAAGGGCACGCTTTGGTAACCCGCAGTCCGTGCCACGACGACGGCGCCGCAGGACACTGCGACGCCGTCGTCTTTGCCGCGGGCTAGGCCCGGCCGGGGCGTTTCTTGGCGGCGTACCAGACCAGTCCGGCGGCGGCGACGCCTGCGCCGACCACGGTGGCCGAGACGACGGGGTGTTCCGGCCGCATGCCGGCCAGCCGTTCGCGCAGCGGCACTGCGTTGGAGAACGTCAGCGTCGGCCACTCGCGCTCGTTGGCGATCTTGCGCAGCCCGCGGTCGGCGTTGACCGCGTACGGATGGCCGACGGCCTCGAGCATCGGCACGTCGGTGACCGAGTCGGAGTAGGCGTAGCACCCGGCGAGGTCGTAGCCGCGCTCGTCGGCCAGCCGCAGCACGGCGGCCGCCTTCTCCGGGCCGTACGCGTAGACCTCGATCTCGCCGGTGTACTTCCCGTCGTCGACGACCATCCGGGTGGCGACGACCTCGTCGGCGCCGAGCATCGCGCCGATCGGGCCGACGACCTCCTCGCCCGACGTACTGACGATCACCACGTCGCGGCCGGCCGCCTTGTGCATGCCGATGAGCTCGACGGCCTCGTCGTAGACGATCGGGTCGATGATCTCGTGCAGCGTCTCGGAGACGATCTCGCGGACCTGGGCGACGTCCCACCCTGTGCTCATGCTCGTCAGATACGCGCGCATCCGCTCGATCTGGTCGTGGTCGGCGCCGGCGAGTGCGAAGACGAACTGGGCGTAGGCGCTGCGCAGCACGGCGCGCCGGTTGATCAGCCCGCCTTGGTAGAAGGGTCGGCCGAACGCGAGAACGCTCGACTTGGCGATGATCGTCTTGTCCAAGTCGAAAAAGGCCGCCGTGCGCTCCGGTGCCACGCTGCCGAGGATACGGACGTGCCGCCCCGCACCGCGGTTGCGGCAGGGCGTGTCAGCTGTGCGTCCACAGGCTCTCGTACCGTCCCCAGACCGCGGCTGCGGCTGCCGGCCCGGCGTTTCGGCGGACACGCTGGCCCGCGTGGGCAACGTCATCGGGGTTGTAGGAGGCAGTGGCGGGGTGGGCGCCTCGTCGTTCGCCGCCGTCCTGGCCGGCGTTGCCGGCGGCGCGCTGCTCGTCGACCTGGACGTCACCGGCGGCGGAGTCGACGTCACCCTCGGCATCGAGTCGGTCGCCGGCGCGCGCTGGTCCGGTCTGCAGGTCGCCGGCGGCCGGCTGGACCCGGCCGCGCTCCTCGACGGGCTGCCGCGCTGGGGGGCGGTGCCCGTGCTCGCGGCCGACGTCGCCGAACTCGCTCCGGACGCCGTCCGTCAGGTGCTGGCCGTCGGGCGGCAGGCCGGGCCGGTCGTGCTGGATCTGTCCCGCGGCGGCGGGCCGGAGCGTTCGGCCGCGCTCGACGAATGCTCACTCGTCGTGGTGCTCGCGCGCGGCGATGTGGACGGGCTGGTCGCCGCGCACGCCGTCGTCGACGCGCTGCCTGCGCCACTGCCGTGTGGCCTGGTCTGCCGGCGCGGCGAGGTGCGCCCGATCGACGCCGCCCGGCTCGTGGGCCGCCCGCTGCTCGGCGAGCTGCCGGCGCTCGACGGTAAACGCATGGTGCTCAAGTCGCACCGACTGCCGGCGGTCGCCGCCCGCGTCGCGTCCGGCGTGCTCCGCGGTCTGCTCCCTGCGAAATCGCTCCGCACGGAACCCTGCGAGATTGCGTCGGGGCCCCGCAACGCGCCGGCCGGTGCCCCTGCTCGAACTCCGGCGGCATAGGTGCCGGCGCACGGTAGTCCGGAGCTCGTCGACCGGGTGCGTCGCCGGATCGCCGGCGGACCAGCAAGCCCGGCCGACCCGGCCGACTTCGACGGCCTGGTCCGGACTGAAACCGCCGGCATCGTCGACGACGCCGTGTTCGCCCGGCTGCGGCGCGAGGTGGCCGCCGAATTGCACGGCGCCGGCCCGCTGGAGCCGTTGCTCGCCGCGCCCGGGGTCACCGACGTGCTCGTCAACGGGCCGCATGACGTGTGGGTGGACCGCGGCGCCGGCCTCGAGCGCGCGTCAGTCAGCCTCGGCGACGACGCGGCCGTCCGGCGGCTGGCGCAGCGGCTGGTCACCGGCGCCGGCGGCCGGCTGGACGACGCGCTGCCTTACGCCGATGCCGTGCTCGCCGACGGCACCCGGGTGCACGCGGTGCTACCGCCGCTGGTCGCCCGGCCGACCATCTCGTTCCGGGTGCTCGCCCGGCGCCCGCTCGGGCTCGCCGAACTCGTCGAGCGGGGCGCGCTGTCCGCTCCCGTGGCCGACCTGTTGCGCGCGGTCGTGGCAGCTCGGGTCGCATTCGTGGTGAGCGGCGGCACGGGGTCCGGTAAGACGACGCTGCTGGGCGCGCTGCTCGGCACGGCCGCCCCGGGCGAGCGACTGCTGCTCATCGAGGACGCGCCGGAACTCGTCGTCGCGCACCCGCACGTGCTGCGGCTCGTCGCGCGCGCCGCCAACGTCGAGGGCGCCGGCGCGGTCGGCCAGCGCGAGCTGGTGCGGCAGGCGCTGCGCATGCGTCCCGACCGGCTGATCGTCGGCGAGTTCCGCGGCGCCGAGATGGTCGAGCTGATCGTCGCCCTCAACACCGGTCACGAGGGTTGCGCGGCAACGGTGCACGCGAATTCGGCCGCCGACGTGCCCGCCCGATTCGTCGCTCTCGGTGCGCTCGCCGGCCTGCCGGCCGCAGCGGTAGCCGGTCTCGTGGCGAGCGCCGTCGACGTCGTCGTCCATCTCCGCCGCGGTCGTGAGGGCCGGCGCGCGGTCGCCGAGATCGGTCTGCTCGCCCGAAGTGGCGACGAGCTGCGGTTCGAGCCGGCCTGGACGGCGCACGGCGGCGACGGCCCGGCCGCGGCCCGCCTGCGCGCCCTGCTCGACCCGGCGGCGTCCGCCGGATGAACGCCGCGGGGTGGCTCGCCCTCGCCGCCGCGGCCGGCTTGCTGCGACCGCCCGCACAGTGGGCCGCTCGAGCCGCACCGCTCGCAACAGCGGGTCGACTGGCTGCGCCGCGCGCGGCCGCGGTCCCGGGTGGGCGGGCCGGACCGGCGCGCGGGGCGGGAGCGGCCGTCGCCGTCGCCGGCGTCGTCGGCGTGCTCCTTGCCGCCGGTGTGCTGCTGGCCGTCGCGGTCGCGGTGGTGGTGGGCGTCGGCTGGCTGCTTCGCCGGGACGCCGCGCACCGGCGCGAGCGTGCAGCCCGGCAGGCAGAGCTGCGGGCGGCGGTCCGGGCGCTGATCGGCGAACTCGAGGCCGGGGCCGCGCCTCCGGCGGCGCTCGCGGCGGCCGGCGCGATCGCACCGCGCTACGCAGCGGTGCTCGTCGAGGCGGCGTCGGCGGCCGCGGCGGGCGGCGATCCCGGCGAGGCGCTCCTGGCCGACGACGACACGCGGGCGATCGGTCTTGCGTGGCAGGTCGCCGCCGACACCGGGCTGGCGCTGGCAGGTGTCCTCGGCCGGATCGCCGACGATCTGCGCGCCGAGCACGAGCAACGGCGCGCGGTCGACGCCGGGCTGGCCGGGCCCCGCGCCTCGGCGCTGCTGCTCAGCGGCTTGCCGCTCATCGGCATTGCGCTGGGCAGCGCGATGGGTGCGCGCCCACTCGCCGTGCTGACCGGCACGTCCGGCGGTCGCCTGCTCTGCTGTGCGGGCGTGCTCCTGGACGCCGCGGGCCTGCTGTGGATGCGTCGCATCCTCGCCCGTGCGGAGCGGGCATGACGGCCACGCTCGGCTGGCTGCTCGCCGGGTCGGCGGTGCTGATCGCGCCCGGCCGCCCGGCGCGGTCGCGGTCGGCGGCGCCGGTCGATCGGCAGCTCGCGCTGGTGCTCGACCTGGCGGCGGCCGGGCTGCGCAGTGGCCGGCCGCTGTCCGCTGCGCTGGCGCTCGCCGCCCGGGCCGCCGACGAACCGCTGGGCGGCCTGCTGACCCGGGTGGCGGCGTTGGACCGGCTCGGTGCGACGCCTGAACAGGCCTGGTCCGAAGTGGCTCGTGACGGGCCGCTCGGCGAGCTCGCGCGGGTCGCGATGCGCAGCGCCGCGAGCGGGCTCAGGCTGGCGTCCGGGTTCGAGCGCCTGGCCGCCGAACTGCGGGCCGAGCGAACCGCCCGTGCGGCGATCCGTGCCCAGCGCGCCGCCGTCGCGGCGGTCGGCCCGCTGGCCGCTTGCTTCCTTCCGTCGTTCGCCTGCCTGGGCGTCATCCCCGTCGTCATCGGCGTTGCCGGGCAGGTTCTGGGCAGCGTTCCGTGGGGCGGCTGAGTACCTAGTCGGTACCTAGTCCCGGGGAGGTCGGCCTTAGGTGTGACTGCCGTCTCCGGGAGCCTCGAAGCCGAGGCAAAGTACCGATGTGGCAGGGGGTCCCTTACCGCGAAAGTAGTGGTGTCGAACAAGCCAGGAGGACACCATGAACGTCTACATCAGCGACAGCATCGCTCGCGCCCACGCCGACCGGATGATGGCCGACGCCGCAGCGGCCCGCCGGGCCCGTCACGTGCGCGCCGCGCGCCGCGCCGCCTCGCGCACCAGCCCGCACGAGAGCGCCGCCGACCGTTCGCCGGGCGTCCGCTCGCGCGGCCCGCTCGCCGCCGCCCACATCGCGGCCCGCCCGTTCACCGCCTTCCACAGCTGGCTGCTCGCCGGCCAGCTGTGATCGGCGGTCGGGCGATGAAGCTCCCCATCGCGCTGGCGACGGTCCTGGCCGGCGACCATCACCCGCGGCGCACCACGTACTCACCGACGAGGACGAACAGGTCCGTCGACCGCTCGATCAGCTCGTCGCGGTCGACGGGCAGGTCGTTCCGCAACCACGCGGTCATCGACTCGGCCAGCCCGCCGAGCAGGTAGACCGCGGCGAACTCTCCCCATGCGCCCACCCGCAGCGCCGTCTCCGCACCGAAGAACTCCTGCGCCTGACCGACCAGCAACGCGGTGAATGCCCGCGCCACGTCCGCGCGCCGGGCGCTGAGCACCGGCGTCGCCAGCGCCTCGACGAAGACCACCCGCGATTTGCGGGCGTCGTCGGTCAACAGCTCCACCGCCGCCGCGATCGCCGCCCGCGCCTTCGCCCGCGTGTCGTCCGGCGCCCCGGCGACGGCCGCCACGATCGCCGCCATCAGCTCGGCGATCACCTCGTCGTAGACCGCGACCAGTACGTCCTCGCAGGTCGCGAAGCTCTCGTAGAAGTACCGCTCGTTCAACCCCGCCCGGGCGCACAGCGCGCCGACGGTGAGCCGGCGCTGTCCCTCGGTGCCGAGGAGGTCGAGCCCGGCGGCCAGCAACGCCGCGCGGCGCTGGGCGCGCCGTTGCGCGGCGGGTACCCCGCCGTATGCGCGTCGCGCCGGAGTCGCCATCCGCCGATTCTGGCAGGCGGTCTTGCCAGATCCAACGGCACCGCGGATGATCGGGAAAACGCGAATGTGGTGGATCGGCTTGCCAGAAAGGACGGGATGCCCGTGCCCGGCTACTTCCCGGCCGACTCGATGGCCGTCGAAGTCATGAGCAACCGCGCGGTCGGCCTCACCTACGGCCAGCGCGGGCTGGTCATCGGTGCGGTGCACCCGCAGCTCGCGGTCGGCACCATCGAGAGCACCGCACATCGCGAGACGCCGTACAACCGGCTGATGCTCACGGCGCGGCTGTTCGAGGCGGTCTTTCTGGGCAGCAAGGACGAGGCGGACCGCGCGGTCGAGTTCACCCGCAAGAAGCACGCGACGGTCGCCGGCAGCCTGCCCGAGGACGCCGGCCCGCACTACCCGGCCGGGACGACCTACAGCGCGTCGGATCCGCACCAGATGTACATGACGATGGCGTTCACCTTCGACTCCGCCCACCACATGCAGAACCTGCTCGTGCGCCGGCTGAACCCGGACGAGAGCGACCGGCTCTGGCAGGACTTCGTCCGCTGGGCCGAACTGTTCGGCATGCCGAGGTCGGCCGCACCGGGCAGCTACCCGGAGTTCCGGGCCGACTTCGACGGATATCTGGCGTCCGGCAAGCCCTACCTGACCGACCAAGCGCGGACAGTCGGCAGTTATCTGGCCGGGGTCAAGCGTGGCGAGTACGACGTCCCACCGCCGCTGCGCCCGCTGTTCCGCACCATCGACCTCGTCGTCAAGGGCAGCCTGCCGCCCCGGGTCCGCGCGATGTACGGGTTCCCGTGGACCGCCGCGCACCGGGTCGCCTTCCGGGCCGCCGTGCAGGCGACGCGGGTGCTCTACCTCGAACCGCCCAAGTTCGTGCCGCGGCCGCTCGACCCGGTGCTGCGCGGATCGAACAAGGGACCGTTCAAGATCGTCGCCGACACCGAGCGGCGACAGCTGCGGCGCGGCCGGTACAGCATGCCCGAGGCGCTCGCCGCCCGGGACGCGGCGAGCTAGCCGCTAGCGCGGCCCACCGACAGTTCCGGACGTCGTCGTCCACACACCGCACGCCGTCCACAGCTCGCCCGGCGGCACGGATCGGGCCCGGAGCGCGCTGCCACGCTGCGGGACATGAATCTCTTCTCCCGCTTTCTGCGCAGGGTGCGCTCGGCCGCCGATGCCGGCATGTCGACCGCCGAGTACGCCGTGGGCACGGTGGCCGCCGTTGCCTTCGCGGCCGTTCTCTACAAGATCGTCCGCAGCGACGCGGTGTCCGCGGCGCTGACTTCGATCGTTACCTCGGCGCTGCACGCCATCTGAAGCGCAGTGCCTCGTCGCCCGCCCCGCCGTGCCGGTGCCAGCGCGGGTGCCGACACCGGCACGGTCACCGCCGAGCTGGCGGCCTGCCTGCCGGTGCTGGTGCTCGTGCTGGCAGTCGTGCTCACGGCGGTCGGCGCGGCGGCCGCGCGGGTGCGGCTGCAGGACGGCGCCCGAGAGGCGGCACGGCTCGCGGCGCGCGGAGACGCCCCCGCCGCCCGCGAGCTGGCGCAGCGGATCGCGCCCGGGTCACGGCTCGAGCTCACCACCGGCGACGGCGTGATCGTCGCGGAGCTGCGCGCGACCGTGCATCCGCTCACCGACCTGCTGCCCGGCCTGACGGTCGCCGAGCGTGCGGTGGCGGCCGTCGAACCGAGAGGCTCGTCACCATGACGCGCCGCCGCTTCGGCGACCGCGGGGCAGCGAGCGTGTGGGTGCTCAGTTGCTGCGCCCTGGTGCTGCTCGCCGGCGTGGTGGTCGAGATCCGGACCGTCGCCGTACTCGCTCGGCACCGCGTCGGGGCGGCGGCCGATCTGGCTGCGCTCGCCGCCGCCGGCCGGATCGGGCTGGGCGCGGACGGGTGCGACGCAGCGGCCCGCATCGCGGCCGGTAACGGCGCCGACGTGCGGCGGTGCACGATCGAGCTCGCGCCGGACGGTCGCAGCGGAACGGTCGAGGTCACCGTCGCCGTCCGGGTCCGGTTGCCGCTGGCCGGGGCGCAGGAGGCCGTGGCCTCGGCCCGCGCCGCCCGGCTGCCCGGGTCAGCCGCCGCCGGTGCCGCTGGCCGTCCCGCTGTTGGGGTCGCTGTTGGGGTCGCTGTAGGCATCGAGGAAGCGGTCCCGGAAGGCGTCCATCGGCCACACGGGCGCCTGCGGTCCGGGTAGCAGGCCGTCCTGCCACCGCCACGACGAGATCCGGTCGAGCACTCGCGGGTCGGCGGCGACGACCGAGATCGGCACGTCGTGCGTCGCGTTCCAGCCGGTGACGACCGTGGAGGGCTGATGATCGCCGAGCAGCACCAGGACGAGGTTCGGGTCGGCGGCGTTCTCGACAAACGAGATCAGCGACTGGATCGAGTACTGGACGGACTCGCCGTATGCCGCGCGCACCGCCGAGTCGCTCTGCCACACGACTGCCGGCGACTGGCCCTGCGCGGGCATCGGCCCGTAGATCGAGCCGTCACCGATCGAGTCCCAGGGCACCAGCCGCGGCAGTGGCGCCCACGGGACGTGCGAGGAGACCAGGTCGATCTCGGCCATCACTGGCCGCCGGTCCGCCGGCGCGAGCTCGACCCGGTTGAACGCGGACAGGATGTACTGGTCCGGCATCGCGGCGTAGCTGAACGCCGGTCCGAGGTAGCCCAGGTTCGTCCGGTCGTAAAGCTGCTCGTAGCCGTAGAACGTGCGGCCGGTCGGCCAGTCGCCGCGGTTCGACGGCACGTCGGCGACGGTGCGCCAGCCCGCCTGCCGGAACGCGTCGCTCAGCGTGAACCGCTGGGTGTCCACCAGCTGGTCGTAGCGGTCCTGGCTGTCCACCCAGAGCCCGGACTGCAAGGTCGAGTGCGCGAGCCAGCTGATGCCGCCGAACGTGGGCGAGGTCAGGAAGGCGCTGCGGGCGGCGAATCCGTGCTGCGCCAACTCCGCGGTACCGGACCGCAGCACCGCGTCGACGCCAGGTGCGACCGACGAGTCCTGCACCGCGACCCGCCCGTAACTCTCCACGAAGGCGACGATCACGTCCTTGCCACGCAGCCCGCTGAGCAGACTCGCGGTCGGCAGGTCGCGGAACCGGTCCGGGCCGGCGAGCGCCGCGTCGAACGCGGCCCGGTCCTGGATCGCCGCGTGCACCCGCTGCACCTCGCCGTAGCCGAACCCGGCGGCGTTCGACGACGCGAGCGGCGTCCCGGGCGTGATGTGCAACCCGAGCCCGGCGAGCAGCAGCCATACCCCGCCGAGCGCCCCGGCTGCGCGCAGGGTGGTAGTCCGATGACGGCGCGCGATGCCGTGCAGCTGCACGAAGGCGAGTGGCGTGCCGGCGAGCACACCGACAAGCAGCAGGCCGAGCCCGATCGCCACGACGACCGCCCACCGGCCGCCGACCGAGTCGCGCAGCACGCCGAGGGCGGGGCCGAAGTAGCTCCAGTCCGACAACGGGTTGAACGGCCTGTCGAGCGCGGAGTAGAAGCCGAGGTCGAGCAGCCGCAGCACGCTCAGCACCGCCAGCACGCCGCCGGCGACGAGCGCCGTCACCCGGCTCCACCGCGGCGGCAACAGCACGACCAGCGCGCACAGGATCAGCCCCTCGATCGGCAGCCGGACGAATGCGGCCGGCGTCATCAGCTGCGGCCGGTCGGGGGCGACGAGGGCAAACCACGTCAGCGCTACCGCGATCGTCGTGCCGGCATACCGCCCCACGGCGCGCAGCCGGTGCCGGGCCGGTGCCGGATCGACCGGGCGCACCACCGGGTCGGGCCCGGGATCGATGTCGTTCTGTTCGGTCCGCTCGAGGATGTCGGTCAACGCGAGCCGGCCAGCATCGGGCGCGTCCGCTTCGACCGCGTCACCATCCGCACCCGGCCTGCGCGGCACTGCCACCACACGTCCCGGCCGAACGACTCGGCGAGCAACGCGAGGGCCACCGCGGTGGCCGCCGCTCCGGCGACCGGCGGCAGCAACTGCGCGGCGACCACGGTGAGCACGATTCCCTGGATCGCCGCGACGACCTTGCGCCAGTACCGCGGCGGCACGGCCGAGCGCAGCTCCGGCAGCGTCCACCCGAACGCCACGTAGGCGTAGCGCGCCGCACCGATGGCGAGCACCCACGGACCGAGCAGGGTGGCCGCATACCCGCTGAGCACGAAGATCAGGAACGCGTCGACCTCCATGTCGAAGCGCGCCCCGACGGCGGTCACCGAAGCAGTACGCCGCGCAACGAACCCGTCCACCGCGTCGAGCACGAGGGCGACCGTCGCGATTGCGACCACCGACGTCGTGTGTGGCGCCGCGGTCACCAGGCGGTCGGCGACCAGGGCAGCGACGCCGGTGACGAGCATGGCGCGGGTCAGCGTGATCCGGTTCGGCAGGTGCAGCCCGTCAGCGCCACTGCGGCGCAGCGCCGCCGCCAGCAGCGCAATCGTTGCGCCGGCCGCTGCCGCCCCGGCCAGCCAGCCGGCCGCGCCGAGGCCGTCCGTGACGGCAAGCACGGCGAGCAGCGCGAGGGCGCCGCCCATCGCACTGACCGTCCCGCGCTGAACCGCCGACATAGTGCCTCCGTGACCAAGTCCGTCACCGAATAGCACGGCTGTGCCGCGGGTACGGTTCAGCCAGCGACAGTCCGGAAGGGATGAGGCCGGTGCGGGGTGAGGCGCGCGCCTTCTGGCTGCGCGAGCCCGGCGCCGGCGAGATCCGCGACGTCGCGCTGGCGACACCCGGGCCGGCCGACGTGCTGGTCCGCACCCTGTGGTCCGGGGTGAGCCGCGGGACCGAGACGTTGGTCTTTCGCGGCGGCGTACCAGCCGGCCAGTACGAGTCGATGCGCGCGCCGTTCCAGGACGGCGACTTCCCGGCGCCGGTGAAGTACGGCTACCTCAGCGTGGGTGTCGTCGAGGCCGGGCCGGCTGCGCTGCTCGAGCGCACGGTGTTCTGCCTCTACCCGCACCAGACCGCCTACGTCGTGCCCGCCGCCGCGGTGCTGCCGGTTCCGGTCGGTGTGCCCGCGCGCCGCGCGGTGCTCGCCGGCCCGGTCGAGACCGCGGTCAACGCGCTGTGGGACGCGCCGCCGCTGCTCGGTGACCGCGTCACGGTGATCGGCGCGGGCATGATCGGTTGTTGCGTGGCGCGGCTGCTCGCCGGCGTCCCGGGTGTCCATGTGACCGTCGTCGACGTGCAGCCGGAACGCGCCGCGCAGGCTGCGCTGATCGGTGTGGACTTCGCTGCGCCGGCGGACGCACCCGGCCGGCAGGACCTGGTGTTCCACGCCAGCGCCACCGCGGCCGGCCTGCAGCGCGCGCTCGATCTCCTCGCGCCCGATGGAACCGTCGTCGAACTCAGCTGGTACGGCGACCGGGAGGTGACCCTGTCGCTGGGCGGCGCGTTCCACTCGCAGCGACTCGGCGTCCGGTCCAGCCAGGTGGGCGTCGTGCCGCCGGTGCGGCGCGCGAGCCGGACCCCGGACGATCGGCGCGCCCTCGCGCTCGAACTGCTGCGCGACCCGTACTTCGACACGCTGCTGACCGGGTCGTCGCCGTTCGACGAGCTGCCGCAGGTGCTGGCCCGGCTCGCCGACGGCAGCCTGGCCGCGTTGTGCCACACGATCAGCTACCCCGAGGAGTGAGGTCGTGTTCAGTGTGACGGTCCGCGATCACATGATGGTCGCGCACAGCTTCCGTGGCGAGGTCTTCGGACCGGCGCAGCGCCTGCACGGAGCGACGTTCGTGGTGGATGCGACGTTTCGGCGCGACCAGCTCGACGCGGACAACATCGTCGTGGACATCGGCCGGGCGACCGAGGAACTGCGCGAGGTACTTGCCGAGTTGAACTACCGCAACCTCGACGACGAGCCGCAGTTCGCGGGCATCAACACCTCCACCGAGGCCCTCGCCGAGGTGATCGCCGACCGACTGGCCGAGCGGATCGCGGCCGGCCGGCTCGGCGCGGGGGCCCGCGGCATCGCGAGCATCGCGGTCACCCTGCACGAGTCGCACATCGCCTGGGCGAGCTACGAACGCGCCCTGTGAGATGTCGCGGGCCGCGCTGCACTTCGTCCTGCCTGCCGGCGTCGACGACCCGGCGCAACCCAGCGGCGGCAACACCTACGACCGACGGGTTGCCGCCGGCCTCGCCGCCGCCGGTTGGACCGTCCACGAACACGCTGTTCGCGGCGGCTGGCCCGATCCGGACCCGGCCGCGCTCGCCGAGCTGACCGGCGTGCTGGCGGCGGTGCGGTCCGGGGAGTCTGTGCTCATCGATGGGCTGATCGGCTGTGCCGCGCCGGAGGCCCTGGTGCCCGAGGCGGCCCGACTCCGGCTGGTCCTGCTCGTGCACCTGCCCCTCGGCGCGGTGGCCGGTAGCCCAGCGCGCGCTGGGGAGGCGGCCGTGCTGAGCGCCGCCGCGGCGGTGGTGGCGACGAGCGGCTGGACGTGCGAGCGGCTGCTCGAGTGGTATCAGCTGGCGCCCGGCCGGGTGCACGTCGCGCACCCCGGTGTCGACCCGACCGACTCCGCGCCCGGCACGGCCGCCGGCGGAGAACTGCTCTGCGTCGCCGCAGTCGCGCACCACAAGGGCCACGACATCCTCGTCGACGCGCTGGCGGCGGTGCGCGAGCTGTCCTGGCAGTGCCGGCTCGTGGGTCCGCTCGACCGCGACCCACGCTTCGTCGACCGGCTGCGCGCGCAGGTCGGCGCGTACCGGCTCGGCGACCGGATCGAGCTCGCCGGCCCGCGCACCGGCGCCGAGCTCGATCGCGCGTACGCCGGTGCCGACCTGCTCGTGCTCCCCTCGCTCGGCGAGACGTACGGGATGGTGCTCGCCGAGGCGCTCGCTCGGGGCCTGCCGGTGCTGGCAACCGACGTAGGCGGCGTGCGGGAGGCTCTCGGGCGGCCGGCGGCGGGGCTGCCGGGTCTGCTGGTCCCGCCTGACGCACCGGCGGCGCTGGCCGCTGCGCTGCGGAGCTGGCTCACCGACGCCGAGCTGCGGGGCCGGCTGCGCTGGGCAGCGGCGGCCCGACGGTCCACGCTGCCCACTTGGTCGGACACCGTCGAACGGGTGGGCGCCGCACTCGTGTCGGCTGCCACGTCCGCCGGGTGAACACGGGCGCCGTCCAATCCGTGTATGTCGATGGATACCGGCGGCGGACGTCCGGGTACATGCCGTAGGCAGGACGAAGGGGTGACGGGCAATGAGCAGGACGCTCGGGGTGACGGTGCGGGTGGCCGTCGGCGCAGCGATCCTGGGCTGTCTCGTCTGGCGGCTGGGCACCGGCCCCTTCCTCGACGGCCTGCACGCGGTCTCCGGCTGGTCCCTCGCTGCTGCGGTGCTGCTCTGCGCGGTGACCACGGTCTGCGCGGCGTGGCGATGGACGGTCGTCGCGCGCGGCCTCGGCGTCCCGTTGTCTGTGCGCTCGGCGATCGGCGCGTCCTACCGCGCCCAGTTCCTCAACACGGTGCTTCCCGGCGGGGTGCTAGGCGACGTGCACCGCGGTGTCCGGCACGGCCGGGACGCCCGCGATCTGTCGAAGGGCCTGCGCGCCGTCGCGTGGGAGCGGATCGCCGGGCAGCTCGTGCAGACGCTGCTGGCGCTGACCGTGCTGTGCGTGCTCCCGTCCCCCCTGCGTGCGGCGATGCCCGTCATCCTGGCCGTGTTGGCAGTGATCGCGGTGTTGTTCGTGATCGTGCTGCGCGCCACGCGGCACTCGGGCGCGGGCCGGATCGGCCGGTGGCTGGGCATCGCGGGTTCGGACGTCCGGCGCGGTCTGCTCGCCCGGGCGACCTGGCCCAGGGTGGTCGCCGCCTCGGTCGTCGTGGTCGCCGGGCACGTCGCGACCTTCTTCGTCGCCGCTCGGGCGGCCGGTGTGAACGTCCCTGCGGAACGGCTGCTGCCGATCGCGCTCGTGGTACTGCTGGCGATGGCGGTGCCGGCGAGCATCGGCGGGTGGGGACCGCGCGAGGGCGCGGCTGCGTGGGCGTTCGCCGCGGCGGGGCTCGGTGCGGCGCAGGGGTTGGCCGTTGCGATTGCGTATGGCGTGCTCGTCATGGTCTCGACGCTGCCGGGCGCGCTTCTGCTGCTCGCGAGTCGCCGGTCGCGGCGACCGGCGCCGCGCACCGCGCAGCCGAGCGGCGGGGCCCCGCGCGTGCTGGCGGACGCCGGGAGGCCGGTGCATGGCTGACCGTCCATACACCCTGCTCAGCTGTGGCATG
>JAVHVB010000456.1:0-8525 GCA_032160775.1 Pseudonocardiales bacterium
CCCAGAAGCCACAGAAGCAGAAGGCGCCCGCCAAGCGGGCACCGGCGAAGAAGGCGGCCGCCAAGAAGGCGGCCGCGAAGAAGACCGGCGACGAACCCGCCCCGGGCGACGTGGACATCACCGCCGCCGAGGACGTCCAGGACGAGACGGCCGAGCCGGAAGACGTCCGGGAAGCCGCGATCGAGCTGGCCAGTGGCGCCCGCCGCCGGCGCCGGCGCGGCCGTCGCGGGCGAGGCGGCGGAGCCAAGGGCGAGGGCGAGCCGGGCGACGACGAGTCGAGCGCGCCAGAGGACCTCGCCGACGACGCGGGCGGCGACGACGCGGGCGGCGAGAGCGGGACGCACCGCACGCGGCGCCGACGGCGGTCCGGCGAAGAGGGCGACGGGGGAGCGGGCGACCCGAACACGGTGACGCACGTCCGCGAGCCGAAGGCGGCCGACGACGGCGTGAAGGCGGTCAAGGGCTCGACCCGGCTGGAGGCCAAGCGGCAGCGGCGCCGGGACGGGCGGGACACCACCCGCCGGCGCGCGCCGATCCTGAGCGAGTCCGAGTTCCTCGCCCGGCGCGAGGCGGTCGACCGGGTGATGGCGCTGCGCCAGTCCGGCGATCGCACCCAGATCGCGGTCCTCGAGGACGGCATCCTCGTCGAGCACTACGTGACGCGGGCGAGCGCCACGTCCTACGTCGGCAACGTGTACCTGGGCCGGGTGCAGAATGTCCTGCCCTCGATGGAGGCCGCCTTCGTCGACATCGGCAAGGGCCGCAACGGCGTCCTGTACGCCGGCGAGGTCAACTGGGACGCCGCCGGCCTGGAGGGCAAGGCGCGCACGATCGAGAGCGCGCTCAAGTCCGGTGACGCGGTGCTCGTCCAGGTGACCAAGGACCCGATCGGGCACAAGGGCGCCCGGCTCACCAGTCAGGTGTCGCTGCCCGGCCGGTTCCTCGTCTACGTCCCTGGTGGCGGGATGACCGGGATCAGCCGGCGGCTGCCGGACACCGAACGCCACCGGTTGAAGACCATCCTGAAGAAGATCGTGCCCGAGGACGCCGGGGTGATCGTCCGGACCGCAGCCGAGGGTGCGAGCGAGGAGGACCTCACCCGCGACGTCGAGCGGTTGAAGGCCGAGTGGGCGTCGATCGAGAAGGCGGCGAAGGACACCAAGTCGGCGCCGAAGCTGGTGCACGGCGAGCCAGACCTCGCGACCCGGGTCGTGCGCGACGTGTTCAACGAGGACTTCAAGCAGCTCACCGTGCAGGGCGACGAGGCGTGGGCGACGGTGTCCGAGTACATCGGCGCCGTCGCGCCCGACCTCACCGCGCGGATGTCCCGGCACACCAAGGACTCCGACCTGTTCCACGACCTGCGGGTCGACGAGCAGCTGATGAAGGCGCTCGACCGGAAGGTGTACCTGCCCTCCGGCGGCTCGCTGGTGATCGACCGCACCGAGGCGATGACGGTCGTCGACGTCAACACCGGCAAGTTCGTCGGCGCCGGCGGCAACCTCGAACAGACGGTGACCCGCAACAACATCGAGGCGGCGGAGGAGATCGTCCGGCAGCTGCGGCTGCGCGACGTCGGCGGCATCATCGTCATCGACTTCATCGACATGGTCCTGGAGTCGAACCGGGAACTCGTCCTGCGCCGGCTGACCGAGTGCCTCGGTCGCGACCGCACCAAACACCAGGTTGCCGAGGTGACCTCGCTCGGGCTGGTCCAGATGACCCGCAAGCGGGTGGGCGAGGGCTTGCTCGAGGCGTTCAGCGAAACCTGCGAGGTGTGCAAGGGCCGGGGCGTGATCATCCATGCCGACCCGGTCGACAAGCCGGCGCACCGGGACGACGACGACCGGCCGGCGGCCGGAAAGGCGAAGCGCAAGCGCGGCGGCAAGGGTGGCGGTGCGAACGGCGCGGCAATCGACACGGCGAAGCCGGAAGTGCCGCCGGTCGATGAGGAGCAGCGCAAGGCGGCCAGCGCCGCGATCGCGGCGATCCACAAGGCTGCCGCAGGCGAGAAGGACGAGGACGGCGAGCCGGACCGGGTCGACGCACTCGCGTTCGACCTCGTCGAGGCCGCCGCCGAGGCCGCGGAGGGTGTGGCCGAGGGCCATGCCGAAGCCGGCGACGCCGGGACGCCCGCGGCGCCGGAGTCGGCGCCGGAGCGCGCGGCCCAACCGGCGGCGGAACCGCCCGACGAGGGTGGCCCCGCGGCGGAATCAGCTGCCGAGCAGGCTCCGGCACCGCGCCGGCGCCGTCGAGGGGCCAGCCGGCCGGCCGGGCCGCCCGGAGCCGCCTGACCCGTGCAGATACCGGTGACGGGGGCGTTTCGACTTCATGCACCGCGTCGTCGTTGTCGGCTACTCGGCTGGCCAATCAACGGGCGAGGCGGCTAGCTGACTGGCGCGGTGCTGTCCCGGACGACGAGCGACGTCGGCAGCAGGACGTGCTTCGCCCGCCCGCCGCCGGTCTGCGCCTTCGTCCGTTCGATCGCGGCGGTCAGGGCTTGGACCGCTGAACGACCCTTCGCGTCGATGTCCTGACGAACGGTGGTGAGTGCGGGCCGCATCGTGCGCGCGATGGGATTGTCGTCGAAACCGACGATCGAGACGTCGCCCGGCACGGACAGCCCCTTGTCCTCGACCGCGCGGATCACGCCCCCGGCCATCGCGTCGGAGAACGCGAGGATCGCTGTCGGCGGCTCGCCGGCCGCGAGCAGCGCCTCGGCGCCGGCATAGCCGACGCCGTGCGGATCGCCGTGCGGGATGCGGGCGACCGTCGGCGTCACGCCGCTCGCGTCGAGCGCGTCCAGCCAGCCGAGCATCCGCTCGGACTCGCCGAAGGCGAGCGTCGCCGTGCGTGGGTCGTCGAGGATGCCGTAGTCGCCACCGAAACCGGACGTGACGATCCCGATCCGCCGGTGGCCGAGCGTCAGCACGTGGTCGGCTGCGGCCCGCGCACCGCCCCGGTCGTCGACGTTGATGCTGGTGATCCCGGGCGCGGGGGACTGGTCGACGAACACGAGCGGCAGTTGCCGGCGCAGCAGCCAGCCGACGGCGGGCGAGGTCATGTCGCAGGAGTAGACGAGCGCGCCGTCGATGGCGACGTCGCGCGCGGGGATGATTCCCTCTCCGCGCGGCGCCGCCGACAGCAAGGTCAGGGCCAGCCCGGTCGGCGCGAGCTCGTCACTGATCGCCGCGATGAACGCCATCGCGACCTCGTCGGTGAGCGTGTAGTGCAACGTGTCCGACATGAGCAGTCCGACCGCCCCCGCAGAACCATTCGCGAGCGCCCGCGCGGTCGGGTCCGGCCCCACGTAGCCGAGTTCCTCGGCGACGGCGAGGATCCGCTCGCGCATGCTCGCCGACAGCTGGTCAGGGCGGGAGAACGCGTTCGAAACCGTCATGCGGCTCACGCCGACGCGGTCGGCGATGGTCTGCAGGGTGACTCGTCCCATCGGATCAGCAGTACCCCCGAACGTGGCTAGCTGGCGGCGTTCAGCCTAGGGCGGCGGAGCGCAGGTTCGGGTGCCACGGCGTCCGCGACGCGGCGCAGGACGGCGGCCGCAGCCGCCCGACTGCGCACCCAGCGCACCGCGTCGTCCCGGATCACCGGGGCGCCCGGCAGCGCGCTGTGCATCTCATGACCGGTCGCGTACCTCAGCAGCACACCTATCTGCAACGGGTCCATGGTCGTGCGCCTCCTTCCAGGCAATGTATCTATACCGGTACAGTAGCGCGATCTTCTGTACCGGTCAAGAGAATTACCCGGACAGTGCCGCACGCGATAGGCTCCGGCCGGCGACAGGAGATCCAATGCCCGGTGAATTCAGCGGCTCGGCAGTCATCGACCGGCCCATCGACGCGGTGTGGGCCTTCCTCGCCGACGGCACGAACGACCCGCAGTTCAGCCCTCGGGTGCTCGAGATCCGCCGCGAACCGGACGGCCCGGCCGGTGTCGGAACCGTGTTCGTCAGCCGGGTCAAGGACGCCGGGATGAAAACCGACCGGCGGTTCGAACTGACGGCCTTCGACGCACCCACCACGCTGCGCTGGGCCGAGCGGTCGAAGAACCTGATCACCGTGCCCGAGGGCGGCTACGACCTCGAGGACCTCGGCGACGGGACGACGCGGGTCACCGTGTTCAACAGCTTCGCCGGCCACGGCTTCGGCAAGCTGATCGTCGGCCCGGCGCGCAAGGCGGCCGCGAAGGACGCAGACGCCTTCGCCGCCCGGATCAAGGCCGCCGTCGAGGGCAACTAGAGCTGCTACAGCGCCCGCTCGAAGCAGCGCGAGCTCGGTTCGTCCGCGTAGTGCCCGAAACGCGGTATCGGCCGGTACCCGTGCTTGGTGTAGAACGCCACCGCGTCCGGCTGCGCGTCACCCGTCTCCAACCGGAGGTGCGTCCAGCCCAGCGAGCGCGCGTGCGCCTCGAGCGCGTCGAGCACCGCGGCGGCGACACCCGTTCCGCGGCGCGCCGGCACGACGTACATCCGCTTCACCTCGCCGGAATGGGCACCGAGCGCGCGCAGCCCGCCACAGCCCAGCGGTACCCCGTCGCTGTCGAGCGCGACGACGAAATGCGCGATGTCGGCCGCCGTCGGTGGCGGGCCTGGCTCGGAGTCCGGCCGGCCGTAGCGCTCGGCGATCTCGACCCGCTGCGCCGCCCGCAGCGATTCCGCGGCCGGGTCGGCCCAGTCGACGGCGCGTACGATCACGTAGGTACCGTATTTGAAGGGACGGAGCTGTTTTGGCTTCTGGCCCGCCGGTCCAGTAATCTGTACGACGGCCCATCGCGAGGTGGGCCTTTGCACGAGCGCCCGGCAATTCCCCGGAGAAGTGGGGCGTCACCAAGCCAAGGAGTGGATCCCGCGATGTACGCCATCGTCAAGACCGGCGGCAAGCAGTACAAGGTCGCTGAGGGCGATGTCATCGAGGTCGAGAAGCTCGATGTCGAGCCGGGTGCCGAGGTCGCGCTGGCCGCGATCCTGCTCGTCGACGGCGAGAACGTGACCCACGATGCGGACACGCTGGCCAAGGCCACCATCACCGCCGAGGTCGTTGCGCAGGCCAAGGGTCCGAAGATCCGCATCCACAAGTACAAGAACAAGACCGGGTACCACAAGCGGCAGGGCCACCGTCAGCGGCTGACCCAGCTCAAGATCACCAGCGTCACCGGCAACTCGAAGACCAAGTAGGGAACGGCTCGCCATGGCACACAAAAAGGGCGCATCCAGCTCACGCAACGGTCGCGACTCGAACGCGCAGTACCTCGGGGTGAAGCGGTTCGGCGGCCAGGAGGTCAAGGCCGGCGAAATCCTCGTGCGTCAGCGCGGCACCAAGTTCCACCCGGGCGCCGGCGTCGGCCGGGGCAAGGACGACACGCTGTTCGCCCTCGAGGCGGGCGCGGTCAAGTTCGGCCTGTCCCGCGGGCGCAAGACCGTCAACATCATCCAGACCGGGGCCTAGTAAGCGCTGTCCCGCCTGTCCGGAATTCCACTGTTGTAGACCCCATCCAGCCGAGAGGTCGCGGTCCGCTGTTGCCTACGGCTCCCAGCCCATGAACAGCTTTGTCGATCGCGTGGTGCTGCATCTGACAGCGGGCAACGGCGGGCACGGTGTTGCGTCGATCCACCGGGAGAAGTTCAAGCCGCTCGGCGGCCCGGACGGCGGCAACGGCGGGCACGGCGGCGACGTAGTGCTCGTCGTCGACCACAACGTGCACACCCTGCTCGACTTCCACTACCACCCGCACCAGAAGGCCGGCAACGGCCGGCAGGGCGCGGGCAGCCATCGCAACGGCGCCGACGGCGGCGATCTCGAGTTGCGCGTGCCGGACGGCACCGTCGTACTCGGTACGGACGGTGAAATGCTCGCCGACCTCACCGGCGTCGGCACCACGTTCACCGCGGCGCACGGCGGACGCGGTGGGCTCGGCAACGCCGCGCTCGCCTCGACCCGGCGCAAGGCGCCCGGCTTCGCGCTGCTCGGGGAACCGGGCGAGGTCCGCGACGTCGTCCTCGAACTCAAGAGCGTCGCGGACGTGGGACTGGTCGGCTTTCCGAGCGCGGGCAAGTCGTCGCTCATCGCAGCCATCTCGGCAGCGCGGCCGAAGATCGCCGACTACCCGTTCACCACGCTGGTCCCCAACCTCGGTGTCGTGCGGGCCGGCGACTCGACCTACACGGTGGCCGACGTTCCCGGGCTGATTCCTGGCGCGTCGGCCGGCAAGGGCCTCGGCCTGGACTTCCTGCGGCACGTCGAGCGCTGCGCCGTGCTGCTGCACGTGCTCGACTGCGCGACCCTCGAGCCGGGCCGCGACCCGCTGAGCGACCTCGACGCGCTGGAGGCCGAACTCGCCCAGTACGAGGGCACCTTCGGCACCCTGCTCGCCAAGCCGCGGCTGGTGGCGCTGAACAAGATCGACGTTCCGGAGGCGCGTGAGCTGGCCGCACTCGTCCGGCCCGATCTCGAGGCGCGCGGGCTGCAGGTGTTCGAGCTCTCCGCCGTGTCCCGGGAGGGACTGGCCGCGCTCACCTTCGCCCTGGCTGAGGCGGTCGCGGCCGACCGGGCCGCCCGGCCCGCCGCCGACCGGCCGCGTATCGTGCTGCACCCGCGCGCTGTCGACGACGCCGGCTTCACCGTCAGCGCAGACCGGGCCGAGTCGGGAGCGTTCGTCGTCCGCGGCGCCAAGCCGGAACGCTGGGTCAAGCAGACCGACTTCGACAACGACGAAGCCGTCGGCTATCTCGCCGACCGGCTGCAGCGACTGGGTGTCGAGGCCGAGCTGACGAAGCTGGGCGCCGAGCCGGGCGCGGCCGTGACCATCGGCGGCGTGACCTTCGACTTCGAGCCGGCGAGCGCGCAGGCGCAGGCCTACCTGCCGACGCGCCGTGGATACGACGAGCGGCTCGACCCTGCCACCCGCACGCGGGCCGACGAGCGACTCGAGGCGAAGCGCTCGCGGCGCCGCAACGCCGAGGCCGACGAGGACGTCTTGTGACCCGCGAGGCGGTGGCTGCCGCTGCCCGCACGGTCGTGAAGGTGGGTTCGTCGTCGCTGACCTCGCGCGGCCGGCTCGACCCGCACCGGCTGGACGAGATCGTCGACGCGCTCGCTGCCCGGGTGGCGGCGGGCCGAGAGGTGGTGCTCGTGTCCTCGGGCGCGATCGCCGCCGGCATCGGTCCGCTGGGGTTGAGCAGCCGCCCGCGTGACCTCGCCACGCAGCAGGCCGCGGCCAGCGTCGGCCAGCTGCTGCTGGCCGAGCGCTACGCCGTGTCCTTCGCCCGGCACAAGCTGCAGGTCGGGCAGGTGCTGCTGACGGCCGACGATCTGCACCGCCGCGAGCACTACCGCAACGCCGAGCGCACGTTGGAACGGCTGCTGGCCCTCGGCGTGATCCCGATCGTCAACGAGAACGACACAGTCGCCACCCATGAGATCCGGTTCGGCGACAACGACCGGCTGGCCGCCCTCGTCGCGCATCTGGTGAAGGCCGACGCCCTCGTGCTGCTCACCGACGTCGACGGGCTCTACACCGGCCGCCCGGGCCGCCCGGGAGCGCAGTTCGTCGCCGAGGTCGCGTCGATGGCCGATCTCGCCGAGGTCGATGTGAGCCGCGCGGGCAGCCACGTCGGGTCCGGCGGGATGGTCACCAAGATCGACGCCGCCGCGATCGCGACGAGCGAGGGGATTCCGGTCATCCTCTCTGCCGCCGCGGTCATCGGCGACGCGCTCGCCGGCCGGTCTGGCACCCTGTTCCACTCCGGCGGCGACCGCAGCACCTCGCGGCTCTTCTGGCTGCGGCACGCGACCACGCCGCGGGGCAGTCTCGTCCTCGACCCGGGCGCGGTGACCGCGATCGTCGAGCGCCGGATGTCTCTGCTGCCGGCCGGGGTCACCAGCGTGCGCGGCGACTTCTACTCCGGCGAACCGGTCGATCTCGTCGACGTGGACGGAGTCGCGGTCGCCCGCGGCCTGGTCGGTTACGACGCTGTCGACCTGCCCCCGCTGCTCGGCAAGCGCACCGGTGACCTGCCCGCCGAGTTCCGCCGCGAGCTCGTCCATCGAGACGACCTGGTTCTGCTGTGACCCGGCCGGGACCGCTGTGGTGGCTCTGGTACGCCATCGGCGGGAGCCTGCCGGCCCGCTACTCCTCCTGGGTGCTGCACGACACGACGACGTCGACCTGGATCGTCCGGCACATCGTGCGCAGCCTGCTGCTGCTCGCCGTGCCGGTCCTGCTCGTGATCGTCTGGCTGCCCGCCTCGACCGGTGTCAAGTTGCTCATCGCGCTCACTGCCGGCGCCTGCGGGCTGATGTTCCAGCTCGTCCACACGATCGAGACGACCGAGCGGCGGGCGATCCGGGCCGGCTACCCGCCGGGGACTGCCGAAGTCACGCGACACCAGCGCGCCGTCAACGCTCAGCGGGTTGCGAATGACCGGCGGCGGACGCGCAACGCCACCCGTCGATCTCGCTGAGCCGGGCTGCCGGGCCCACCAAATCGGGACGTAATCTGGCAGAGTGACC
>JAVHVB010000457.1:0-4874 GCA_032160775.1 Pseudonocardiales bacterium
GGTCCGGTCTGCGGGCCGCGCACATTCTGCATGAAGACGAGGTTCCAGAACTCCATGTAGCGGTCCTCGTCGACCGCGGGGCCGCCCTCCACGCCGTACTCGGGGCCGCGGTCGTAGTACAACTCGCTACAGGGCCCGCACGGTCCGGCGATCCCCATCGACCAGAAGTTGTCGTCCATACCCTTGCGGACGATCCGGTCCAGCGGCAACCCGATCTGCTTGTGCCAGATGTCAATGGCCTCGTCGTCGTCGACGTAGACGGTGGCCCAGATGCGGTCGCCGTCGAGTCCGAAACCGCCGTCGGCGATCGGGCCGGTCGACAGATCCCACGCAAACCGGATCGCGACGTCCTTGAAGTAATCGCCGAAGCTGAAGTTGCCGTTCATCTGGAAGAACGTGCCGTGCCGCGTGGTCTTGCCGACCTCGTCGATGTCGAGGGTGCGGATGCACTTCTGGATGCTCGTCGCCCGTGGCCACGGCGGGGTCTGCTGGCCGACGAAGTACGGCACGAACTGCACCATGCCGGCATTGACGAACAGCAGGTTCGGGTCCTCGAAGGGCAGCGGGACGCTCGGCACGACCGTGTGGCCGTTGCGCTCGAAGTGACCTAGGAAGCGCGCCCGGATGTCCGCAGTCTGCACGCGTCCACTCTGCCAGACGCGATGCGGCGGCTTATTCGACCGACGCTGCCCCGGCGTTACCGTCGAGACCAGTGCTCTCCCGCAGTTGCGCCTCGCGCTCGGACATCGCCTCACGGACATCTGCGGCGAAGTCGCGGATCGCGTCGGCGAGCTCACCCAGCCCGGCGCCCACGCTGCCGGCCATGCCCCGGGGGGTGAGCTTCTCGGCGGCACGCGACAGCTTGCGCACCACCAGTGCGCCGATCGTGACGCCCATGGCCAGCCAGAAGAGTCTCCGCATCAGGCGCTGCCTCGCGACCGCCGGTCGGAGCGGTGCTTGCGCCGAGCACTCTTCACGGCGTCGGCGTCGCGGCGGTCGGACACGGTCTTGCGCACGCCGTAGGTGAACGCCGCGGCTTTGATCATCGGGCTGCCAAGGGTGCTCGACACCACCGCCGTCATCGCGGCGACGTTGGTCGTCATCGAGTTCACGTTCTTCGCGATGCCCTCGACGTGGACGAGCTGGGTGTTGATCGCCTCGATCGTCTCGCGCGCCTCGCTGAGCAGCGGACCCATGCCATCGTGCGATTTCCGCACCGCGAGGGTGGCTTCGTCCAGCGTCCGGCCGAGCTTGAGCAGCGGCACGGCGAGCAGCACGACGAGCAGGACGAACGCGATCGCCGCGATCAGCGCGGCAACGGCGCCTCCGGACATCAGGCCTCCCCCGAGGAGATTCAAAGCGGTGCGACAGTCCATCGACCCTATCGGGTCACTCCGGGCGCATCGACTCGTCACCGGATCCCCGGATCACCGCGCGCAGCCGGGCCAGCCGCTCGGCGATGGCGCGTTCGGTGCCCCGACCGGTCGGCAGGTAGTAGTCGCGGCCGACGAGCTCGTCCGGTGGATACTGCTGCGTCACCACGCCGTCGGGGACGTCGGGCGGGTAGACGTAGCGTGCGCCGGCACCGAGCTTGGCCGCACCCGGGTAGTGGCTGTCGCGCAGCGGCGGCGGGACGTCGCCGGCCAGGCCGGCCCGCACGTCGGCCTGCGCGGCGTCGATCGCCCGCACGACCGCGTTCGACTTCGGGGCGAGGGCGAGGTGGATGGTGGCCTGCGCCAGGTTGATCCGGGCTTCGGGCAGACCGATGAGCTGCACCGCCTGGGCGGCGGAGGTCGCCGCCAGCAGGGCGGTGGGGTCGGCCAGACCGATGTCCTCGGAGGCGTGCACCACCAGCCGGCGGGCGATGAAGCGCGGGTCCTCCCCCGCCTCGAGCATGCGGGCGAGGTAGTGCACCGCGGCGTCGGCGTCCGAACCGCGGATCGACTTGATGAACGCGCTGATGACGTCGTAATGCTGGTCACCGTCGCGGTCGTAGCGCACCGCCGCCATGTCGACGGCCTGCTCGAGGGTGGCGAGGTCTACGGCGGCCCGTCCCTCGGCCTGGACGGTTCCGGCCGCGGCCTCGAGCGCGGTGAGCGCCCGCCGCGCATCGCCCCCGGACAACCGCAGCAGGTGCGCACGGGCATCGTCGTCCAGCGTCACCGCCCCGCCCAGGCCGCGTTCGTCGACCAGCGCGCGCTCGACGAGCTGGCCGACCGCGGCTTCGTCGAGCGGCTGCAGGGTGAGCAGCAGGCTGCGGGACAGCAGCGGCGAGACGATCGAGAAGAACGGGTTCTCCGTGGTGGCCGCGACGAGGGTGATGTGCCGGGCCTCGACGGCCGACAGCAGCGAGTCCTGCTGCGTCTTGGAGAAGCGGTGGATCTCGTCGATGAACAGGACGGTCTGCCGGCCGGTGCGGCCGAGCTCCGCCTTGGCCCGGGCGATCACCTCGCGGACGTCCTTCACCCCGGCGTTCAGCGCCGAGAGTTGGGCGAACCGGCGGTTGGTGGCCGAGCTGACGATCAGCGCGAGCGTCGTCTTGCCGGTGCCCGGGGGTCCGAAGAGGATCAGCGACATCGGCGCGTCACCCTCGACTAGGCGGCGCAGCGGCGACCCCGGAGCGAGCAGGTGCTCCTGCCCCACGACCTCGTCGAGGGTGCGCGGTCGCATGCGCGCCGCCAACGGCGCGAACGGGTCGAACGGGACGACATCGGTCGTCGGTTCGTCCGGTTCGAACAGCGTCACCCCGCCAGCCTATGAGGCCGGCCGTTGATCGCGTCGCCGAGAACCCGCCTCCGGGCCCGCTTCGGGCGAGTTGAGCAGCGCGGACCAGGCGCGATCACCCGGCTGTGTCGTCCTCCGGGACGGCGTCGACGCCGGCCTCCTTGCGCTGCTCGGGGGTGATCGGTGCCGGCGCGGCGGTGAGCGGGTCGTAGCCACCGCCGGTCTTCGGGAACGCGATGACGTCGCGGATCGAGTCGCTGCCCGAGAGCAGCGCGACGATGCGATCCCAGCCGAACGCGATGCCCCCGTGCGGCGGCGCGCCGAAGCTGAACGCGTCGAGCAGGAAGCCGAACTTCTCCTGCGCCTCGTCCTCGCCGAGCCCCATGATCTTGAACACGCGCTCTTGCACCTCACGGCGGTGGATTCGGATCGACCCGCCGCCGATCTCGTTGCCGTTGCAGACGATGTCGTAGGCGTAGGCCAGTGCCGATCCGGGATCGGTGTCGAAGGTGTCCATCGATTCCGGCTTGGGCGAGGTGAAGGCGTGGTGGACAGCGGTCCATGCCCCGGCGCCGACCGCGACGTCGCCGGCGGCCACAGCCTCCGACGACGGCTCGAACAGCGGCGCGTCGACGATCCACACGAATCGCCACGCCGACTCGTCGATCAGGCCGAGCCGCCGGCCGATCTCCAGGCGGGTCGCGCCGAGCAGGCTGCGGGCCGCAGTCGCGGTGCCCGCGGCGAAGAACACGCAGTCGCCGGGCTGGGCACCCACGTGCTCGACCAGGCCGGCCCGCTCGGCGTCGGACAGGTTCTTCGCGACCGGACCGCCCAGCTCGCCGTCCTCGCCGACGAGGACGTACGCCAGCCCGCGGTGCCCGCGCTGCTTGGCGAACTCCTGCCACGCGTCGAGCTGGCGCCGCGGCTGGGACGCACCGCCGGCCATGACCACCGCGCCGACGTAGGGCGCCTGGAACACCCGGAACGGGGTGTCCTTGAAGAACTCGGTGCACTCGACCAGCTCGAGGTCGACGCGCAGGTCCGGCTTGTCCGAGCCGTAGCGGTGCATCGCCTCGGCATACGACATCCGCGGAATGGGCGTCTCGACGTCGTAGCCGATCAGCTTCCACAGGGCCACCAGCACCGACTCGGCGACGGCGATGACGTCGTCCTGTTCGACGAAGCTCATCTCGATGTCGAGCTGGGTGAACTCCGGCTGCCGGTCGGCGCGGAAGTCCTCGTCGCGGTAGCAGCGCGCGATCTGGAAGTAGCGCTCCATGCCGGCCACCATCAGCAGCTGCTTGAACAGCTGCGGCGACTGCGGCAGCGCGTACCAGCTGCCCGGACGCAGCCGCGCCGGCACCAAGAAGTCGCGGGCACCCTCCGGAGTCGAGCGGGTGAGCGTGGGCGTCTCGATCTCGGTGAAGCCGTGCTCGTACAGGGTGTCGCGGGCCGCACGGTTGACGTCGCTACGCAGGCGCAGCGCGGCGGCCGGTCCGGGGCGGCGCAGGTCGAGGTAGCGGTACTTGAGCCGCGCCTCCTCGCCCACCTCGGAGTGTGCGTCGACCTGGAACGGCAGCGGCGCCGCCTCGTTGAGGACCTGCAGCGACGAGGCGACCACTTCGATCTCGCCGGTAGGGATCGACGGATTGACGTTGCCCTCGGGGCGCGGCCGGACCTCGCCTGTGACCGCAACGACCCACTCGTTACGCAGCGCGTGACTCTGCCCATCGCTCTTCGCGCGAGCGCTCATCGCGGCGCTCGCTCCGCTCGTCGCTCCTTCGTCGCTGCGATGCCCACTCGCGACGTCCTCCCGCAGCACGACCTGGGCCGAGCCCGACCGGTCGCGCAGGTCGATGAAGGTCACCCCGCCGTGATCGCGGCGGGTGGCCACCCAACCAGCGAGTGTCACGGTCTGCCCTGCGTCGGACGCGCGGAGCGATCCGGCGTCATGTGTACGTATCACTGACCAACCTTCTGCGAGAACACCTGCGGTCGCAGGTCGTTTGCGGGGGGCGTCCAGGAGGCGGGATCGGCCTCGACCTGGTCGCCGCTGCGGATGTCCTTCACCTCGTGCGGTTCGCCGGGGAACCACACGAACGGGATCCCCCGCCGCTCGGCGTAGCGGATCTGCTTGCCGTACTTCTGTG
>JAVHVB010000458.1:0-6003 GCA_032160775.1 Pseudonocardiales bacterium
GCGAGTCGGCGACCAGACCCGTTTCCTCGCGCAACTCCGCCACGGCGAGCTGCTCCGGCGTCCCGCTCGATCCGGCCGGCCAGCCGCCCTGCGGAAACTCCCACTCGCGACTGCCCACCGGGTAGCGGAACTGCTCGACGAGCCAAAACCCGTCGTCGGCGTAAGGGATCACGAGCACGAAGTCGCTCTTGTCGACGACGGAGTACGTGCCACGCGCACCGGACGGGAACTCGACATCGTCCTCGCGCACCCGCATCCACCGCGAGCGGTACACCTCACGCGACGCGAGCTGCTTGATCTCGTCCACACCGCAACTCTGCCGCACCCTTGACCGGCTCGGCGCCGCGGGCTCGCAGTGAGCACCGGGACGCCGTTCAGATCTATTCGGTCACGGCCCGCTGCGCCCGGCCCCGGGTCGCCGCCACGAGCCGGGCGTTGTCGGCGTCGCTGCCGCGCGTGGCGCGGGCCGTCGCCTCCTCGACCGTGCGGCCGTAGCGGACATGTCGCTCGACCAGTCGGGCCAGCCGGATGTGTTCCGGCACCTCGACGAACCAGCATTCGTCGAGCAGTTCGGCGACCGGGGCCCATGGGGCGGTGTCGAGCAGCAAGTAGTTGCCCTCCACGATCACCAGCGGAGCCGCGGCCGGGACCGCGATCGCCGCCGGCACCGGCTCCTCGCGGCTGCGGTCGAACGCCGGGGCGCGCACCGGCGCGCCGCTGCGCAGGACCCGCAACAGTGCCACGAACGCGTCGGCGTCGAAGGTCCGCGGCGTGCCGCGCTCGGCGACCCAGCCCCGCTCGGCCAGGTCGGCGGTGGTGCGGTGGAAGCCGTCCATCGGGACGACGACGGCGCCCGGGACTGCGGCGGCGAGCCGGGCGGCGAGGCTCGACTTGCCCGCGCCGGGCGCGCCGGCGATGCCGAGCACCGTGCGGCCGGGTCGGGCGGCGAGCTCGGACGCCCGCCGGATCGGTTCCCCGGCAGCAAACGCCCCCTCGTGCTGAAACCCGTCCACATTCTGAAACCTATGGATCACGGGCGTAACGTCAATCGATCGTGACCGACGATTCGCTGCTTGCCGAGCGGTCCCATCTCGAACTCGCGCGTAGCTGCCTCGCCTCGATGCGCGAGGCGGCCGCGCACATCGCCGACTACGGCGTGGACGAACTCGCGAGCCACGCCCTCGGCCGGCTGCGCACGCAACGGCTGGCGGCCCTGGCGGCCGAGCCGGACGCGCCGCCGTTCTTCGGCCGGATCGACCGGGACACCGACCGCGACACCGACCGCGACACCGACAGCAGCCGCCCGGTCGCCGAGGTCTTCCACATCGGTCGCCGGCACGTGCGCGACGATGCGGGCGACCCCGTGGTCATCGACTGGCGGGCACCGATCGCCCGCGCCTTCTACCGCGCGACCCCGGCCGAGCGGATGGGCGTGCGACTGCGCCGCCGGTTCGGCTTCGCGGCCGGCGAGCTCACCTCGTTCGAGGACGAGCAGCTGGACCGCGGCGAGGCGCTCGGGCTCGAGTCGGAGCTGCTTCGCGGGGAGATCGAGCGACCGCGCGTCGGGCCGATGCGCGACATCGTCGCGACGATCCAGCCGGACCAGGACGAGTACGTGCGCGCCGACCTGGACACCTCGCTGTGCATCCAGGGCGCGCCGGGCACCGGGAAGACCGCGGTCGGACTGCATCGTGCCGCGTATCTGCTCTACACGTATCCGGACCGGCTACGCCGCTCCGGCGTGCTCGTCGTCGGGCCCAATGACGCCTTCCTGCACTACATCGGCCAGGTGCTGCCGTCGCTCGGCGAAGTCGGCATCACGCAGAGCACGGTCGCGGGGCTGCTGTCCTGGCCGGCCCGCGCCACCGAGCCGGTGCCGCTCGCCGTGCTCAAGGGCGATGCCCGGATGGCGGCGGTGCTGCACGGCGCGGTGGTCTCGCACGTCGCCAAGCCGACCGAGGACGTCGTCGCCGTCGTGGGGACCAAGCGCTACCGGGTCGGCGCGCACCACCTGCGCCGTTACGTCGACGACGCCCGGCGTGCGCTCGGCACCGGCCTGCGCTGGACGGTGGCGCGCGACCGGCTGCGCATCCAGGTCGCCGAGGACGTCCGGCGCCAGCGCGAGGACGCCGGGGGCGCGCCCACCGATGCGGAGACCGCGCTGGTGGCGCGCTCGCCGGCCGTGCGTGAGTGGGTGGACCGGGTGTGGCCGCCGCTGAGCGCGCCGGCCCTGCTCGCCCGCCTGTACGCCGAACCGGATTTCCTCGCCGACTGCGCTCGCGGGGTGCTCGACGGCGCGGAGCTCCTCGCTCTCGCACGGGTTCCCGCGAAGTCGGCGAAACCCGCGCAGTGGACCGCGGCCGACGTCGTGCTGCTCGACGAGCTGGACGCGCTGTTGACCGGTACCGACACGTTCGTGCACGCCGTGGTGGACGAGGCGCAGGACCTGTCCGCAATGCAGTGCCGGGCGGTGGCCCGGCGCTGTCCGATGGGTTCGGTCACCGTATTGGGTGACCTCGCGCAGGCGACGACGCCGTGGGCGCCCGGGTCGTGGCCGGTCACGCTGGAGCATCTGGGCCATCCGGCGCAGATCCAGCCGTTGACCGTCGGCTACCGCGTCCCCGGCGAAGTGCTCGAGCTGGCGAATCGGCTACTGCCGCACATCGCCGCCGACGTCCCACCGGCGAGTTCGGTCCGGCCCGGGATCGGCTCCCTGGCCTTCGCCCCGCGCGCCGAGTTGGCGGCGAGGCTGGCGGCGGCCCTCGATGTCGAGGGCTCGATCGGCGTCCTGCTGCCCGACGCGGCCGCCCGGCCCGTCCTCGCCGAGCTGCGCGCCGCAGGCGTGGACGCGCACCTGTTGGACGACGAGGTCGACCCGCGGGTCACGGTCGTGCCGGTCTCGGCGGCGAAGGGACTCGAGTTCGACACCGTGCTGCTGCTCGAACCGGCCGAGATCGTCGCTGCCGAGCCAAGCCGGATCGACGGGCTGCGGCGGCTCTACGTCGTGCTCACCCGCGCCGTCTCGCGGCTGACCGTGCTGCACGACAAGCCGCTACCTCCCGAGCTCCTGACCTCGGCCCCGCCTATGAGCGGCCGGTGAGCTGGATCACCGATATGGTAGGAACCCCTGGGTAATCCCGACGGCGCGCCACCCCTGTACCAACGGATACCCGATACAGCTGGCACGACCGGCGCGGAAACCCCGTCCGGCGTACAACGCGAGGAGTCGTTCACTCATGAGTGAACACGTACATGCAGTGCACCCCGAGCCGGACATGGTGCAACTGCTCACCCCCGAGGGGCAGCGGGTCGAGCACCCCGACTACTCCCTGGAGATCTCCGACGCCGAGATCTCCGACCTGTACCGCGATCTGGTGTTGGTGCGTCGGATCGACACCGAGGCCATCGCGCTGCAACGCCAGGGCGAGCTCGGCCTGTGGGCCAGCCTGCTCGGCCAGGAGGCCGCCCAGATCGGCGCCGGCCGGGCGCTGCGCCCGCACGACATGGCCTTCCCGACCTACCGCGAGCACGGCGTCGCCTGGTGCCGCGGCGTCGACCCGCTGGCGCTGCTCGGCCTCTTCCGCGGCACCAATCTGGGCGGGTTCGACCCGCTCGAGCACAACTTCAGCATGTACACGATCGTCATCGGCGCCCAGACGTTGCACGCGACCGGCTACGCGATGGGCGTCGTGCGCGACGGCGCGGTCGGTACCGGCGACCCCGCGCGGGACACCGCGGTCCTCGCCTTCTTCGGCGATGGCGCCTCCAGCCAGGGCGACGTCAACGAGGCCTTCGTCTGGGCCGCGGCCGGCAACCTGCCCGTCGTGTTCTTCTGCCAGAACAACCAGTGGGCGATCAGCGAGCCGGTCGAGCGGCAGAGCCGGGTGCCGCTGTACCAGCGCGCGAACGGCTTCGGCTTCCCCGGCGTCCGGGTCGACGGCAACGACGTCCTCGCCTGCCTCGCCGTCACCCGTAAGGCCCTCGACGACGCCCGCGGCGCGCAGGGCCCGACGCTGATCGAAGCGTTCACCTACCGGATGAACCCGCACACCACCAACGACGACCCGCGGCGCTACCAGCTCGGCAGCGAGCGCGAGACGTGGAAGCTGAAGGACCCGTTGGAGCGGGTGCGCGCCTACCTGGCCCGCGAGGCGGGCATGGACGCCGACTTCTTCGACGGCATCGAGCAGGAGGCGCGCACCCTTGCCGAGCACGTGCGCGCGGGCTGCCGCGCGCTGCCCGATCCCACGCCGGAGTCGGTGTTCGAGCACGTGCATGTGACCATGCCCGACGATCTGGTCGCCCAGCGAGCCGACTTCGTCGAGTTCGTATCGGCGGTGTCCTCATGACTGCGTCCTCGGGCATGACGCCGATGACGATGGCGAAGGCGCTCAACGAGGGCCTGCGCAAGGCGATGGAGGCCGACGAGAAGGTCGTCATCATGGGCGAGGACGTCGGCAAGCTCGGCGGCGTCTTCCGGATCACCGACGGCCTGCAGAAGGACTTCGGCGAGGACCGGGTCATCGACACCCCGCTCGCCGAGTCGGCCATCATCGGCACCGCGGTCGGGCTCGCGATCCGCGGCTACCGGCCGGTCTGCGAGATCCAGTTCGACGGCTTCGTGTTCCCCGGCTTCGACCAGATCGTCAGCCAGGTCGCGAAGTTCCACAACCGCTCGGCCGGCCTGGTCCGGATGCCGATCACCATCCGCATCCCGTCCGGCGGCGGCATCGGTGCGGTCGAGCACCACAGCGAGTCGGTCGAGACCTACTTCGCGCACACCGCCGGCTTGAAGGTCGTCGCATGCTCGAACCCCTCCGACGCCTACTGGATGATCCAGGACGCGATCGCCGACGACGACCCGGTGATCTTCATCGAGCCGAAGCGGCTCTACCACGCGGCCAAGGCAGACGTCGCCGATGCGCCGACGCCGCTGTACGAGGCACGGGTCGTGCGGCCCGGTGAGCACGTCACCGTCGTCGGCTACGGGCCGACGGTCTCGACGCTGCTCGAATCCGCGCGCACTGCCGCCGACGAGGGCATCGAGCTCGAAGTGATCGACCTGCGCTCGGTGTCGCCGCTCGACATGTCCGTCCTGCTGGAATCGGTGCAGCGCACCGGCCGGATGATCGTCGTGCACGAGGCGCCGCACAGCTTCGGTGTCGGCGCCGAGATCGCCGCGCGGATCACCGAACAGGCCTTCTACTCCCTCGAGGCGCCGGTGCTGCGGGTGACGGGCTACGACACCCCCTACCCGCCGAGCCGGCTGGAGCACGAGTGGCTGCCCAACCTCGACCGCGTCCTCGACGCCGTCGACAAGATCCTGGAGTACTAGGCCGTGCCAGTTAAGCAGTTCAAGCTGCCCGACCTCGGCGAAGGCCTGACCGAGGGCGACATCCTGAAGTGGACGGTCGCGGTCGGTGACACCGTCGAGGTGAACGACACCATCGCCGAGGTCGAGACGGTGAAGGCCGCCGTCGAGCTGCCGTCGCCGTACGCCGGGGTGGTCACCGCCCTGCACGCCGAGGAGGGCGAGACGGTGCCGGTCGGCACCCCGATCATCTCGATCGAGACCGGCGCCGACGTGCCGGCGTTGACCGAGGATCTCGTCCCCGGGCTGCCCGGCGAGACCGGGCTGGTGGCCCCGCCCGCCGCGGACAGCACCGAGGAGAAGCAGCTGACCCTGGTCGGCTACGGCCCGCGCGAGGAGACCGGCGGTCGCCGGCGCCGGCGCCGCTCGGAGGCCGTCGCGGCCGGCCCGCACACCGCGTTCAACACTCCGCCGGCGTCCGCCCCGCATCCCGCGCCCGAGCCCGCCGTCGCCGAGCCGGATCCTGAGCCGGTTTCGGCCCGGCACCTGTCCGCCATCCCGCGTGAGCACAGGGTGCTGGCCAAGCCGCCCGTCCGCAAGCTCGCGAAGACCCTCGGCGTCGACCTGGCCGCGGTCGAGCCGACCGGCCCGAACGGCACGGTCTCCCGCGAGGACGTCCAGACCGCGGCCGC
>JAVHVB010000459.1:0-3057 GCA_032160775.1 Pseudonocardiales bacterium
GCGGTCGTCCCGGCGGCGGCGGCCGTGGCGGGCGAGGCGCCAGCACGGCCGGTGCTTTCGGCCGGCGCGGCGGCGGCCCGGTCCGCGGCAAGAAGAGCAAGAAGCAGCGGCGTGCCGAGTTCGACAACATGTCCGCGCCGTCGATCGGCGGCGTGCAGGTCCCGCGTGGCAACGGTGAGGTCCTCCGGGTGCCCCGCGGCGCCTCTCTCGCCGACTTCGCCGACCGGATCAACGCCAACCCGGCGTCCCTCGTCCAGGTGATGTTCCACCTCGGCGAGATGGTGACGGCGACCCAGTCGGTCAACGAGGACACCCTGCAGCTGCTGGGCGCCGAGTTGAACTACCAGATCCAGGTCGTCAGCCCGGAGGACGAGGACCGCGAGCTGCTCGACTCGTTCGATCTCACCTTCGGCGAGGACGAGGGCGAGGACGAGAACCTCCAGGCGCGGCCGCCGGTGGTGACCGTCATGGGCCACGTCGACCACGGTAAGACGCGACTGCTCGACGCCATCCGCAACACCACTGTGGCGAAGGATGAGGCGGGCGGCATCACCCAGCACATCGGCGCCTACCAGGTGCACGTCGAGCACGAGGGCCAGGACCGGCCGATCACCTTCATCGACACCCCGGGCCACGAGGCGTTCACCGCCATGCGTGCCCGCGGTGCGGCGACGACCGACATCGTCGTGCTCGTCGTCGCTGCCGACGACGGCGTGATGCCGCAGACGATCGAGGCGCTCAACCACGCCCAGGCGGCCGGCGTGCCGGTCGTCGTGGCGGTGAACAAGATCGACAAGGAGGACGCCAACCCGGCCAAGGTTCGCCAGCAGCTCACCGAGTACGGGCTGGTCGCCGAGGAGTACGGCGGCGACACGTTGTTCGTAGACGTCTCGGCGCGGGCCAACCAGCACATCGACGACCTGCTCGAAGGCATCCTGCTCACGGCCGACGCCGCGCTCGACCTGCGCGCGAACCCGGACCAGGACGCACAGGGCATCGTCATCGAAGCGCGGCTGGACCGCGGTCGTGGTCCGGTGGCCACGCTGCTCGTGCAGCGCGGCACGCTGAACGTCGGCGACTCGGTCGTGGCCAGTGACGCCTACGGCCGGGTCCGCGCGATGCTCGACGAGAACGGAGACCCGGTCGATGTGGCCGGCCCGTCCCGTCCGGTGCAGGTGCTGGGTCTGACCTCGGTGCCCAACGCCGGCGACTCGTTCCTGGTCGTCGAGGAGGACCGCGTCGCCCGGCAGATCGCCGACCGTCGTCAGGCCCGCGAGCGCAACGCGCAGCTTGCCGCCGGCCGCCGGCGGGTGTCGCTGGACGACCTCGACAAGGCGCTCAAGGAAGGCAAGGTCGAGCAGCTCAACCTCATCATCAAGGGCGACGTCGCCGGTTCCGTCGAGGCGCTCGAGGACTCGCTGGTCAACATCGACCTGGGCGAGGCGAACGAAGAGGTGTCGCTGCGGGTCATCGGCCGCGGTGTCGGTGCGATCACCGAGAACGACATCAACCTGGCCATCGCATCGGACGCCGTCGTCATCGGCTTCAACGTCCGGCCCGAGGGCAAGGCGCGCGAGCTTGCCGAGCGCGAGGGCGTGGACGTCCGGTACTACACGGTCATCTACCAGGCCATCGACGAGATCGAAGCGGCACTCAAGGGCATGCTCAAGCCCGAGTTCGAAGAGGTGCAACTCGGCACGGCGGAGGTCCGCGAGGTGTTCCGCGTACCGCGGATCGGCAACATCGCCGGCTCGCTGGTCCGCAGCGGCGTCATCCGGCGCAACAGCAAGGCGCGATTGGTGCGCGACGGCATTGTGGTCGCGGACAACCTCACCGTCGACTCGCTGAAGCGGTTCAAGGACGACGCCACCGAGGTCCGGGACGGCTTCGAGTGCGGTATCGGGCTCGGTTCGTTCAACGACATCAAGGCCGACGACGTGATCGAGACGTTCGAGCTGCGCGAGAAGCCGCGCGTCTGAGCAACGGAGGTCGGCGATCATGGTGGTTGGCACCCTGGTCGCCGACCTTTTGCTCGGGGACGTGCACTCGCTGAAGGGCAAGCGCGCCGTGGTTCGGCCGATCGTGGCCGAGCTGCGCCGCCGTTTCGAGGTGTCCGCGGCCGAGACAGGTTCCCAGGACCTGCACCGGCGCGCGGAGATCTCGGTCGCGTTGGTGGCCGGCGATCATGCGCACGTCACGGAGGTGCTTGCCGCCTGCGAGCGGCTGCTCGCCGGCCGGCCCGAGGTCGAGCTGCTGTCCACGCGGACCCGGGTGCTGCACGACGACGACCTGGCCTGAGTCGAGCGCCGCGCGGATCAGAACTGGTAGTCGTCCCAGATGTTCACCCAGACGGTGACTGCGACGGCGGCGAACACGATGCCGAGAATGAGCAGGACGGTCGCGATGATCCCGCAGATCCGGCCCGCCACGACGTTGCCGCGGTTGCTGAAGTAACCGGGCGGCGCCGCGTCGATCTCGCGGAGTACCCGGTTGCCCATCACCCACGCGAACGGGCCGAGCAGCCCGCAGACGACCAAGCCGACGATGCCGAGCACGAGCACCGTGGTGCCCTGCGGATGCTCGATGCCGGGCGCCGGCGGCGGGTATCCGGCCGGGACCCCCGGCCCGTACGGCGGGTGGGCCGGCGGCTCATAGGACATCGCGATTTCCTCCCCGCCGACGCGCCGCACAGCCTAGCCGGGGGGCCGTCAGGAAGAATGGACGGATGGCCGATTCTGGACGGGCCCGGCGAATGGCCGGGCGGATCAAGCAGATCGTCGCGACGGTGATCGAGATGCAGATCAAGGATCCGCGGCTCGGCATGGTGACGATCACCGACGTCCGGCTGACCGGCGATCTGCACGACGCGACGATCTTCTACACGGTCTTCGGCGACGAGGCCGAACGCACTGCCTCGGCAGCCGCGCTGGAGTCGGCCAAGGGTGTGTTGCGCAGCGAGGTCGGCCGGCAGACCGGCGTCCGGTTCACGCCGACGCTCACCTTCGTCCTCGACGCGCTTCCGGACACCGCACGGTACATCGACGACCTGCTCGCGGT
>JAVHVB010000460.1:0-5411 GCA_032160775.1 Pseudonocardiales bacterium
CGACCGTGACCGCTACGGCGACGCTGCGATCGGGTCGGCTGGTGTGCGCGGGCGCGCCGACGCGGTCGAGCCGCCCGGTGCGCGCGAAGCTACGGATCGTGCTGCGGGCCACCGGCGCGGGCGTGCGCATCGCGGCCGAGCGGCAGGTGTCGGGTTAGCCGAGCTCCGAGCGCAGGGCCTCGTCCACTGTCCGGTGCCGGAACACGAAGCCGGCGTCGAGCAGCCGGCGCGGCATCGCCTGCTGACCGCCCAGCACCTCGGCGGCGAACTCGCCGAGGACGGTCCGCGCGGCAAATCGGGGGACGGGCAGCACTGTCGGGCGGTGCAGCACCCGGCCCAGGCTGCGGGTGAACTCGGCATTGGTCACCGGAGCCGGACCGGTGAGGTTCACCGGCCCGGCCAGGTCGTGCTCGAGCAGGAAGCGGATCGCGCCGACCTCGTCGGTGATCGAGATCCACGGGTAGTACTGCCGGCCGCTGCCGAGCCGGCCGGCAACCCCGGCCTTGACGAGCGGCACCAGCCGCTTGAGCAGGTCGCCCTCGGCGGCCAGCACCAGCCCGGTACGCAGGTGCACCACCCGCACGCCGGCCGCGCGCGCCGGCTCGGCGGCGGCTTCCCACTGCACGCACACATTCGCGAGGAACGAGTCGCCGGCCGGGCTGTCCTCGTCGACCTCGCGCGCACCCGTGTCGCCGTAGTAGCCGACCGCGGATGCGGCGATCAAGGTCGGCGGCCGCTCCGCTTCCGGCACGCCGGCCAGGGTGCGGGCGATGGTCCCGACTGAGTCGACGCGGCTGTCGAGGATCTCTCGCTTGAAGTCCTCATTCCACCGGCGATCGCCGACGTTCACTCCGGACAGGCACACGACAGCATCCGCGCCGGTCAGCACGCCCGGGTCCAGTTCGCCGCGGGCCGGGTCCCAGCGCGCGGTATCGGGTCCGGTGGCCGGTCGGCGCACCAGCTGCGTCACCCGATGACCGTCGGCGCGCAACGACCCCGCCAGCGCCGAGCCGATCAGGCCGGAGGCGCCGGCGAGGACGAACTGCATGCCCCGGCTATACCAGCCCGAGGGAGCGTTCAAACGCGCCCGCTTCGAGCCGGTCCTTCATCGTGACGAGGAAGCGTGCCGCGTCCGCACCGTCGACGATGCGGTGGTCGTAGCTCAGGGCCAGGTAGACCATCGACCGGATCGTGATCGTCTCGCCGTACTCGGGGCTCTTGACGACTACCGCTCGCTTGACGACGGCGCCCGTGCCGAGGATGCCGACCTGCGGCTGGTTGATGATGGGGGTGTCGAACAGGGCGCCCCGGCTGCCGGTGTTGGTGAGGGTGAACGTGCCGCCGCCGAGCTCGTCCGGGCTGACCTTGTTGGCCCGGGTGCGCTCGGCGAGATCGGCGATCTTGCGGGCTATCCCGGCGAGGTTCAGGTCGCCGGCGTTGTGGATCACCGGGACGAGCAGCCCGCGGTCGGTGTCGACGGCGATCCCGAGGTGCTCGGCATCGTGGTAGGTGATCGTCTTCGCGTCCATGTCGACGGATGCGTTGACCACCGGGTGCGCCTTGAGCGCCTCGATCGCCGCCACCGCGAAGAACGGCAGGAAGGAGAGCTTGACGCCCTCGCGCGCCTCGAAATCGGCCTTCGCCCGGTCGCGCAGCCGGGCCACCTTGGTGACGTCCACCTCGACGACAGTGGTGAGCTGCGCAGAGGTCTGCAGCGACTCGACCATCCGGGTCGCGATGACCTGTCGCATCCGCGACATCGCCTCGACCTTGCCGCGCTGCGCCGCCGCGGCCGCCGAGACGGCCGGCGCCGGGGTCGGTGCCGCCGCGCCGGCGGACTCGCTCTGCTGGGCGGCGGCCTGCTCGGCCGCGGCCAGCACGTCGGACTTGCGGATCCGGCCGCCGACGCCTGTGCCGGTGAGCGCGGCCAGGTCGACGCCGTGCTCGGCGGCCAGTTTGCGGACCAGCGGGGTGACGTAGGTGCCGGCCACGTCGTCGTCGTCCCCGCCGGCCGCCGAAGCGGCAGGTTCCGCCGCCGCCGCCGCGGGCGCGGCGTGGGCCGCGGCCGGTGCCGGCGTAGGGGCTGCGGCCGGTGCGGGCGCCGGGGTCGGCCGCGGCTTCGACTCGGCCCGCGGTTCCGGCTCGGGCTCGGGCTCCGGTTCCGGTTCCGGCTCCGGCTCCGGTTCCGGTTCAGGTTCCGGTTCTGGGCCGGCTTCCGGCTCAGGCGCCGCTGCCGGGGCGTCGGCCGACTCGCCGCCGCTGCCGGCGTCCGCGTCGCCGATCACGGCCAGCTCGACGCCGATCTCGACCGTCTCGTCCTCCTGGACCTTGATCGAGAGCAGCGTGCCGCTTGCCGGCGACGGAACCTCGGTGTCGACCTTGTCGGTGGAGACCTCGAGCAGCGGCTCGTCGGCGTCGACGTGGTCGCCCTCTGCCTTCAGCCAGCGGGTCACGGTGCCCTCGGTGACGCTCTCCCCGAGGCGCGGCATGGTCACGGACGTCGGCATGGTGGCTTCTGCTCCTTCTCAGTCGTGCACGTGCAGGGGCTTGCCGGCCAGGAGCAGGTGCGCCTCGCCGATCGCCTCCGACTGGGTCGGATGCGGGTGGATCAGCTGGGCCACTTCACCGGCCAGCGCCTCCCAGTTGTAGATGAGCTGGGCCTCGGCGATCAGCTCGCCGACCCGGTCGCCGACGATGTGCACCCCGAGCACTGTGCCGTCGGTCCTCGCGACCAGCTTGACGGCGCCGCGGGTGTTGAGGATCGCGCTGCGTCCGTTGCCGGACAAGTCGTAGGTCACCGTCTTGATGTTGTCCGCACCGAACGCCTCGCTGGCCTGCACCTCGGAGTAGCCGACCGCCGCGACCTCCGGCTGGGTGTAGGTGATCCGCGGGACGCCGGCGTAGTCGATCGGGACGACTGGCAGCCCGGCGATGTGTTCTGCGACGAGGATGCCCTCGGCGAAGCCGACGTGCGCGAGCTGAAGATGCGGCGCCCCGCCGATCGTGATGAGGTCGCCGACCGCGTAGACGCCGTCGACCGACGTGCGCAGGAACTCGTCGGTGACGACGAACCCGCGCTCCATCGTGATGCCCTGGTCCTCGTACCCCAGATCGGCCGACACCGGTCCGCGCCCGACGGCCACCAGCAGCAACTCGGCCTCGAGCGTCTCGCCGCCCTCGAGGGTGACGCGGACGCCCTCGTTGGTGGGCTCGACCTTCTCGAACCTCGCGTTGAGCTTGAAACCGATGCTGCGGCGCCGGAACGCGCGCTCCAGCAGCTTCGAGTTGGCCTCGTCCTCCAGCGGGACGAGGTGGGGCAGCGCCTCGATGATCGTCACCTTGCTGCCGAACGAGGTCCACGCCGACGCGAACTCGCAGCCGATGACGCCACCGCCGAGCACGATCGCAGTCTCCGGCACGTGGTCGAGCTGTAGCGCGTGCTCGCTGGTGATCACCCCGTCCCCGTCGATGTCCAGCCCGGGCAGGGAGCGCGAGTACGAACCGGTCGCGAGGATGACGTTCGTCCCGGTGTAGGTGTCGCCGCCGACGGTCACCGTCCTCGGTCCGGTGAGCCGGCCCTCGCCCTCGACGGTCTCGATGCCGCGGGACTTGATCAGCCCCTGCAGGCCCTTCCAGTTCTTGCCGACGACGCCGTCCTTGTACTTGTGGACCCCCGCCATGTCGATGCCCTCGAACGTCGCATTGACGCCGAAGGCCGAGCTCTCCCGCGCCTGGTCGGCGATCTCACCCGCGTGCAGCAGCGCCTTGGTCGGGATGCAGCCGCGGTGCAGGCAGGTGCCGCCGACCTTGTCCTTCTCGATCAGCACGACCGACTTGCCGAGCTCCGCGGCGCGCAGGGCGGCCGCGTAGCCGCCGCTTCCGCCGCCGAGAATGACGAGATCGGACTGGTTGTCTGCCACGGAATCTCCTGCCTCTCGCCTCGGCTGCGACCCAGCCGCACCGCTCCATCTTGGCACTGACAGTAACGACGGTTCAGGGCCGTCTCTCATCCGTCGATGGGAAGATATGGCAACGTTTGCGGTGCAGTCGCCGATGAGGGAGTCGCGGGTGGGTCTGTTCCGGCGGAAGAACCGCCCCGGGACGCTGCGCGCCGCGACGTCGGCCGACCTCGACCACCTGCGGCAGTTCATCACCAGCCGGGACGGGGTCGAGGCCTACCTGGAGCCGCGGACCGCCGTCACCGACACCACCGTGGTCCTCGTCGCGTCCGACGGGGAGTGGACCCGGCGCCGGGTCGACGGCCCGGACGCGGCCGTGGCGCTGGCGAAAAAGCAGGCCATTCCGCTGTATGAGGCGGCCAAAGTCGGGTATCCCCAACGCATGCGCGATTGGACGGCCCGTCGCAAGGCGGCCGGCGAGGCGACTCCGTGAGCGGTTCGGCGAACGATCCGGCGCGTCGCCCGCGCCCACGGCCGCTGCCCTACCCGCGGCAGGACCCACCGGCCGAGCTGCCGTCCGGCGCCCCGGCCGAGGCGCTGGGAGCTGCGCTGCACGGTGACAGCCACGCCGACCGGCTGCCGCTGCCGAAATGGATCGGCCCGCTCGCCCTCGGCTCGCTGGCCGGCTTCCTGCCGTGGATCGTCTACCTCGGCCTGACGCTGCCCGAGAAGGTCAGCGCCCAGCATTACGACATCGCCTGGCTGGGCTTCGACTGTGCGCTGTGGACGCTGCTCGCAGTGCTCGCCTGGGCCACCCTGCGTCGGCACGCGGCCACCGGACCGGTCGCCGCGATGGCCTCGCTGATGCTGATCATCGACGCCTGGTTCGACATCTTCACCAGCTCGGCCAGCCACGGCGAGATGTACTTCGCGATCACGCTCGCGCTCTGCGCCGAGCTGCCGCTCGCCATCCTGTGCGCGTGGGTCGCGGTGCACGCCGAGCGGATCCGGGCCCGCGCCTACCGGACCCTGCGCGTCCGCTGGGAGCGTGCGGTCCGTTCCGCGGACGAGGCGGTCACCGTCCAGAGCCGGCGAACCGCTCCACGGCCGCGATGATCGTGCGCACCCCGGCGCCGGTGCCGCCCTTCGGCGTGTAGTCCCGCGCACCGCCGTTGTTGAACGCCGGCCCGGCGATGTCCAGGTGCACCCAGGGCAGCCCGTCCGGGACGAACTCGGCGAGGAACCGCCCGCCGACGAGCATGCCGCCGAACCGCTCGGTCGGCACGTTCACCAGGTCCGCGACGGGGGAGTCGAGCCCGGCGCGCAGGTCCTCCGGCAGCGGCATGGCCCACGCGGCCTCGCCGGCCGCGTTGGCCGCGGCCACGACCTCGTCGCGCCACCGATCCTCGCCCATCGCGCCGATGACCCGGGCCCCGAGGGCGATCAGCTGCGCGCCGGTCAGCGTGGAGGCCTCGATCAGCGCGTCCGGGTCGTCCTCGACGGCTCGGCTGA
>JAVHVB010000461.1:0-3624 GCA_032160775.1 Pseudonocardiales bacterium
TCCGGCGGCGCGGTCTCGAGCAGCGAGTCGGCCACTCGGGAGCCTAGGCCAGCACCGGGTCGATGACGGCCAGGACGTCACCCTCTTGGACGACCTCACCCACGTGCACCGAAAGGTCGCGAACCACGCCGTCGTACTCCGTCAGCACCGGGATCTCCATCTTCATCGATTCGAGGATGACGATCGTGTCCCCCGCAGTGACCGGCGCGCCCTCGTGCACGACCACGGACATCACGTTGCCGACCAGCTCGGCGACGATCGCGTGGCTCACGCCCTCACTCCGTTCGGGCATGCGGAGACGCATACCTCCACCGCTCCGCAAGCGTCGCTCATGCCCGGAGGCTATTGCCTGCGCGCCCCACGCGGGAGCAATTCCGTCGCCGGATGCTCATGACCCGATGTTGTGCATGACGTGCTTGATGCGGGTGTAGTCCTCGAGCCCGTACACCGAGAGGTCCTTGCCGTAGCCGGAGTGCTTGAACCCGCCGTGCGGCATCTCCGCGACGATCGGGATGTGCGCGTTGACCCACACGCAGCCGAAGTCGAGGGCCCGGCTCATCCGCATCGCGCGGCCATGGTCCTTCGTCCACACGGACGACGCGAGCCCGTACTCGACCCCGTTGGCCCAACGGATCGCCTCCTCCTCGTCGGTGAACCGCTGCACGGTGATGACCGGGCCGAAGATCTCCTGCTGGATCGCCTCGTCGTCCTGCTGCATGTTGCTGACCACGGTGGGCTGCCAGAAGTAGCCGCGCTCGCCCTGCCGCGCGCCGCCGGCAAGCAGCTTGGCGTGGTCGGGCAGCCGGCCGAGCATGCCGGTGACCCGGTCGAGCTGGTTGGCGTTGTTCAGCGGCCCGTAGAGGACGTCCGGGTCGTCCGGCGGGCCGACTTTCGTGTTGCGCGCCTGCTCGGCAAGAGCCTCGGCGAAGTCGTCGGCCACCCGCGGGCCGGCCAGCACCCGGGTTGCCGCGGTGCAGTCCTGGCCGGCGTTGAAGTAGCCGGCGATGGCGATGTTCTCGGCCGCATTCTCGAGATCGGCGTCATCGAAGACGACGACCGGGGCCTTGCCCCCGAGTTCGAGGTGGGTGCGCTTGAGGTCCTTGGCCGCGGCCTCGGCGACCTCGTAGCCGGCCCTGGTCGACCCGGTGATGGAGACCATCGACGGCGTGCGGTGGCTGACGATCGCGCGGCCGGTGTCCCGGTCGCCGCAGACGACGTTGAACACGCCCGGCGGGAAGAACTCGGCCGCGATCTCGGCCATCAGGGCGGTGCTGGCCGGTGTCGTGTCGCTCGGCTTCAGCACCGTGCAGTTGCCGGCCGCGAGCGCGGGGGCGAACTTCCAGACCGCCATCATCATCGGGTAGTTCCACGGCGTGACCTGGCCGACGACGCCCACCGGCTCGCGCCGGACGTAGGACGTGTGGCCCGCCAGGTATTCGCCGGCGCTGCGTCCTTCGAGCAGCCGCGCGGCACCGGCGAAGAACCGGATCTGGTCGATGGCCGGGGGGAACTCCTCGGACCGGGTGAGTTCGGTCGGCTTGCCGGTGTTCTGGCACTCGACGGCGAGGATCTCCTCGGTGCGCTCCTCCATCGCGTCGGCGAAGCGCAGCAGCGCGCGCTGCCGCTCGCTGGGCGTCGTGTCCCGCCAGGACTCGAACGCCTTTGCCGCCGCGGCGTAGGCGGCGTCCACATCCTCTTGCCCCGACAGCGGGGCGGTGCCGAAGACCTCGCCGGTAGCCGGGTCGATGAGATCGATCGTGCGGCCGTCCTGGGCGTCGACCGCCTCGCCGTTGATGACGTTCTTGACGCTCCGCTTGTCGCTCACGATCGGCCACGCTCCGCAGAAGTAGGGATTGGCTTACGCTACCGACGGGGCGGAGGCGCATCAACAACGAAATCCGCTCTTCGCAGCACCGGCCGCGACGGATTCCGCATATTGTCCCGTTTGCATCCGCCCGTGGCGCTATCGACGCGAGTTAGCGCGGCGGACGGATGCAAGCCACTTCAGCGCACCAGGAGGCCCCACCGCCGGCTCACCGAACCAGAGCGGGCGCCGCGGGCGAACGCGATCGTCAGTCGACGGGTTACGTCATCGAAGGTGTACAGATCCGGCCAGCCCCATCGCACGCCGATCAGACCAGTGCCCTCCAAGAGCGCATGCCGCTGGCGTTCGGCAGCAACGATGGCGCCGGGATCGCCATCTCGATACTTCAAGGCGCCATCGACTTCGCCGAAGACGCCGAACTCGTCCCAGTAGAAATCGCACCTGCCCAGGAAGCGACCGTCGCTGTCGCAGATCTCCTGTTGGGGCGTGGGAGCCGGCAGGTGACTCGAAGCGATCCGCAATCGGCTCAGCGACTCCAATGGCGACTCGGCGCGACTGTCCGCACCGAGGAGCGTGATGCGCGCCGCCCTGCGTCCCGGCCAGGTGCGGCAGAGTTCGAACGCCTCATCCAGCTCGGCGGCAGAGGCAAGTTCGTTGTGGAGGACGAAGTCGGCGGCTACGACGCCCGCGTCCACGCCGAACTCGCGTGCGATGTCGAACACGGTCCGGGCAGGGGCCGTTATCCGGTATCCGTCCCGCGTGACGCACTCGGTCTCACGCAATGTCGCCCGATGGAGGTGCACCCGGGCGAGCCGGCGAAGCGCGGTGCCGGCCGGCACGGTCAGGCAGGCTCGTTCCAGCGAGCCGTAGGTCGGAATGCCGTCCGCGACCGCCGCCGAGAGGTGGCTCACCGTCGCGCGCGGGCACTGAAGCGCGGCAGCGCGAGCCCGGCTCAGGTTGGCGATCTCGCACACGACACGCCGCGGCGTGCCCGGATGGCCACCGTCGGCTCGCTGCACGACCCCTCGCTGCGGCCGCAGCAGCTCTCCCCTGCGCACTCCATGCCGCACTGCGTCGGACGTCCAGCCGATCCCGCGCGCCGCATGCACGGTAAGCGGTCCGGTCGGCAGAGCTGGGCGGGCGGCAGTCCGGCCGGGCCGGCGATGCGGTGGTGTCTCCATGCGCCGAGACTGCGGGTCATTGCGGGCACCGTGCGGAGGTGCGTCCACAACGGCAGCGCCGTCCACAACGGCACCCCTCACCCGGTTTGCATTCGGAAGCGGTGCTAGTACGGCCGGTTCGCGCCGCGGACGAATGCAAACCGAAGGGCGGCGGGCGCGCTTGCATCCGTTCGCGGTGCTATCCGAGCGCGCTAGCGCCGCGGACGAATGCAAGCCGGATCGGTGATGGGACCCGGCCGGCTGCGCTGGTCCGGTTCAGGTCGTCCGGTTAGACTCGGGCCACCATGATGCGCGGCCTGCTTCTTCGCAGCCGCGACGAGGCACTGGGAGCGCAGTAACGCTTCGCTCCGGTCGGCAACTCGTCGCGGGCCGTCTGTCTGCGCCGACCAGCCACCCCCGTCGAATCGGAGCAGATCCGTCATGAGCAGCTCGTTCCCGCAAGCCCCCTCCGGCATGCCGTGCCACCGGTACCGACCCTTCCCGCAGGTCGACCTCCCCGACCGCAGCTGGCCGACCAAGACCATCACCACCGCGCCGCGCTGGCTGTCCACCGACCTCCGGGACGGCAACCAGGCGCTGATCGACCCGATGAGCCCCGCCCGCAAGATGATGATGTTC
>JAVHVB010000462.1:0-4830 GCA_032160775.1 Pseudonocardiales bacterium
ACAGACCGCCGACGGCGATGATGTCGACCGGCGGCGAACCGTTGATGCTCACCTGCAACTGATCGGTCGTCTCGACGCGGAGTTCGTGGCCGTCGGTGGTGTGCAGCGTCACCGGCGTGCGCGGCGCGGAACCGGCCAGTTCCGCGCGGCTGCCTGCGGTCAGTTTCATCGGTTCCGCGGCACCCGAGGCGGGATAGGTGAGCCACTTCCCGTTCGTGGAGATAGCCACCGCCCAGACATCCAGGGGCCGCAACGAGCGGCCCGGCTCCGGCGTGCCTGAGAACACCTGCTGGAGCGAGCCGCTGATCGTCGATTCCAGTTGCTGGTCCAGCCGCTGGTTCAAAAACGAGCGCAGCGAGTAGTAGGTGGTGCCGCCGATGAGGGCGACGAGTACGACCACCAGCGTGACGACGCCGACGACGAGTCGCGAGGTGAGGCTGCGTAGCCACACCCGGCGCGTGCGTGCCGGTACCTCGTCGGGCTCCGCGACCGTCACGGAGGACATTTCACGCCCGCGGTGCCTTGATGACGTAGCCGGCGCCGCGGATCGTGTGGATGAGTTTCGGCTCGACGTTGTCGACCTTCTTGCGCAGGTAGCCGATGTACAGCTCGACGATGTTCGACTGGCCCTGGAAGTCGTACTTCCAGACGCGGTCCAGGATCTGGGTCTTCGACAGCACGACGCGCTCGTTGCGCATGAGGTAGCGCAGCAGTTCGAACTCGGTCGCGGTCAGATGCACCTCGACCCCGGCGCGGGCAACCTCGTGGCTGTTCTCGTCCAGCTCGAGGTCGGCGACCTGCAGCACGCCGTCCCGGCCGGAGTCGGGCGCCGACCGGCGCAACACCGCGTGCACCCGGGCGAGCAACTCCTCGACGCTGAAGGGCTTCACGACGTAGTCGTCGGCGCCGGCCCGCAGCCCGACGATGCGATCGCTCGCGGCGTCGCGGGCGGTCAGGAAGATGACCGGGATCTGCGACCCGGCGGCACGCAGGTTCTGCAGCACGCCGAGCCCGTCCAGGCCGGGCATCATCACGTCCAGCACGATCAGGTCGGGGTCGTACTCGGCCACCTTGGCCAGCGCCGCTGTGCCGCTGTCGGCGGTGACCGTCTCGAAGCCGTCGAAGCGCAGCGCCGACGAGACGAGGTGGGTCACGTTGTCCTCGTCGTCGACGACGAGGACGCGCCGCTTGGTCTGACTGGATGTCACGCTTGCTGCGCTCATTTTCTGCCTTCACCCCGGGGCTTGGATCCTGCTGTGCCCATCCTGAGCACATCGCCTGAGGGAACTTTGGGTGCCAGCTGTGAGCAGGGTATGCGGCGGTCCGTGGTGGTCGCCAGCGCGCCGGGAGCGTGGGCTAGACGGACTGGGAGTCCCGGTCGGGGACGAACCGTGCAGCGTCCGGCACCGAGTCCGGGCCCGGCCCCGAGCCGAGCGGCATCCGCCGGGGCCGGCGAAGCTGCGGCCGCTCCTGGCCGAAGTACGCCCAGGCCGACGGCAGCAGCGCGCAGACGATCGCGGCCAGAGACGCGAGTGCGACCACGAACGAGACGAACCGGCCGCCCTTGGTGACATCGATGAAGAAGTCGATGGCAGTGCCGAGCATGCCGAGCTGGACGAGCAAGAAGGTCCAGCGCCGCCGGCCGTTCATCATCCAGAACAGCGCGACGAGGTCGACGAGGAACAGCACCAGCGCGATGATGCCGGCGACCAGCTCACCGTGCGCGGAATCGGTGATGTCCGGCGGGACGACCCGGTGGATGCCGCCGTGGACGATGAACATGACCGCGTAGACGGCAAGGAACGGCAATGCGGCGGTGCCCGCTGCGACCGCCCACGTCACCGCGCTCGGCGTCTCCCGGACCTCGTCGTCGTCGCGCACGTTCTTTCTCCGTCCCGGCACTCGTTAGGCTCGTTCCATGGTGCACTTCGCCGTCTCCGAACGGCGGGCTTTAGCAGAAACTTTACGCCAGGCCGGTCCGGACGCACCAACCCTCTCCGGGAAGTGGACCGCTGCGCAACTGGCGGCGCACCTCGTCCTGCGGGAACGCTCAGCGACCGAACTGCTCGGCCGGCTGCCCAACGAGCGGCTGCAGCGGATCGCCGAGCGCGCGATCGACCGGCTGGTCGCCCGCGAACCGTACGAGCAGATCGTCCAGGCGGTCGAGGACGGGCCGTCCTGGCGCGACGCCCGGCTGCCCGTGCCGACCGCCCTCGTCTGGGCCGTTCCGGCCGTGCGCGAGCGGGCGAATTTGCTGGAGTACCTCGTCCACCACGAGGACGTTCGCCGCGCGGCGCCGGAGTGGGCACCGCGCGAGCTGCCTGCAGACTTCCGCGCCGCGGTGTACGAGCGGCTGCCGATGTCGATCCGGCTGACCATGCGCCGGGTACCGGTGGGCGTCGCGCTCGTGTCGCCCGGCCATCGCGAGGTGCTGACCCCGCGGGCGAAGCGACACGGTGCACAGGTGACGGTGACCGGCGAGCCGGTCGAACTGGTGCTGTTCGCGTTCGGCCGGCGGACCGTCGCCGACGTCGAACTCGCCGGCGACCCCGCCGACATCGCCACTGTGCGGAAGGCCCCGGTCGGCCTCTGACCGTTCTTGGCCATGCAGGGGGCGCTTCGTGTGACGAGTCGCACCGCAGCGCGACCACGGGTCAGCGGACCGCGAGGCCCGCTCCGCGCAGGCTCGCCTTGACCTCGCCGACGGTGAAGTCGCCGAAGTGGAACACGCTGGCTGCGAGCACCGCGTCCGCGCCGGCGGCGACGGCCGGCGCGAAGTGCTCGACCCGGCCCGCTCCCCCGCTCGCGACCACCGGCACGTCGACAGCGGCGCGCACGAGCCGGATCAGATCCAGGTCGTAGCCGTCCTTCGTCCCGTCCGCGTCCATCGAGTTCAGCAAGATCTCGCCGGCGCCGAGGTCCGCGGCGCGGCGCACCCAGTCGAGGGCGTCGATGCCGGTGCCCTGTCGGCCGCCGTGCGTGGTCACCTCGAAGCCGCTCGGCGTCGGCGCGTCGCCGGCTCCGATGCGGCGGACGTCGGCCGACAGCACGAGCACCTGGTTGCCGAACCGCTCGGCTATCTCGGCGATCAGGTGCGGACGGGCGACCGCCGCGGTGTTGACGCCGACCTTGTCCGCGCCGGCGCGCAGCAGCGCGTCCACGTCCGCCACGCTGCGCACGCCGCCGCCGACGGTCAACGGGATGAAGACCTGGTCGGCGGTGCGACGCACCACGTCATAGGTCGTCTCCCGGCCGGCCGAGGACGCGGTGATGTCGAGAAAGGTCAGCTCGTCCGCGCCCTGCTCGTCGTAGCGGCGCGCCAACTCGACCGGGTCGCCCGCGTCGCGCAGGCCGGCGAAGTTGACGCCCTTGACCACCCGCCCCGCGTCGACGTCCAGACACGGGATCACCCGCACGGCGACACTCATCAGACCCTCCTTCGCAGGCCCACTAGGCCCGCGAAGCGGAGGTGAGCGTTCACTCCACTTCTCATCGGACGGCAGCCAGCGCCTCGGGCAGCGTGAAGGCCCCGGCATACAACGCCTTGCCGACGATCGCGCCCTCGACACCGAGGTCGGTCAGCCCGGCGATCGCGCGCAGGTCCTCGAGCGAGGAGACGCCGCCGCTGGCCACGACCGGCGCGTCGGTGCGGGCGCAGACGTCACGCAGCAGCTCGAGGTTCGGGCCGGTGAGGGTGCCGTCGCGATGGACGTCGGTCACCACGTACCGGGCGCAGCCGTCGTCATCGAGCCGGGCCAGCGTCTCCCAGAGGTCCCCGCCCTCCTGCGTCCAGCCGCGGGCGGCGAGGGTCGTCCCCCGCACGTCCAGGCCGACCGCGATCCGGTCCCCGTAACGGGCGATCGCGCCACGCACCCAATCCGGCGCCTCGAGCGCCGCGGTACCAAGGTTCACCCGGGCGGCGCCGGTCGCCAGCGCGCTCTCCAGCGAGGCGTCGTCGCGGATGCCGCCGGACAGCTCCACGGCGATGTCCAGGCTGCGCACCACGGAGGCGAGCAGGTCCCGGTTGTCGCCGCGACCGTAGGCTGCATCGAGGTCGACGAGGTGCAGCCACTCGGCGCCGTCGCGCTGCCAGGCCAACGCCGCGTCCAGCGGATCGCCGTAGGACGTCTCGGTACCCGCCTCGCCCTGGACGAGGCGCACGGCCGCACCATCCGCAACATCCACCGCGGGTAACAGGACCAGGGTCATTTGCGGCTCCGATCGAAGAACAGCAACACCAGTACCGGCGCGCACACGACGAGCGCGAGGGCAGTGGCAAGCACGGCGCTCCACGATCTGCTGAACAGATAGACGACGAGCAGGATGAGCAGGATCAGCGTCGCCAACGCGCCCCACTGTTCGCGGTGTCGGCGGAAACCTGGGCCGTGCTGCCAAATGCGTACCCGCCGCCACGCGAGCGAACGCCGCTCCTGCCGCGCGCGGGCAGCGGCGAGACGCTCCTGCTCGGCGCGGGCGGCGGCCGCGGCGGCCGTAGCCGCCTTCTCCCGCTCGGCGCGCGCGATCTGCCGCGCCTTGCTCATCGCCTGGCCCCACTCATACGGTCGCCAGCCAGTTCTCGAGCAGTGTCGCGCCCGCGTCGCCGGACTTCTCCGGGTGGAACTGGGTGGCGCTGACGGCGCCGGCCTCGACGGCGGCGACGAACTGCTCGCCGTGCTCGGCGTAGGAGGCGAGCCCGGCGGCTGCGCCGGCCACGCTGTGCGCGGCGTAGGAGTGGACGAAGTAGAACCTGGTGCCGGCGTCCAGGCCGGCGAACAGCCGCGAACCGGCCGGCGCCGCCACCGTGTTCCACCCCATGTGCGGCAGCACCGG
>JAVHVB010000463.1:0-3195 GCA_032160775.1 Pseudonocardiales bacterium
ACCATCCGGCACATCGCGTGCGGCGGCAGCCAGCCGCCGCGGTCGCTGATCGAGCGGTACCGCACCGAGTTCGGGTTGCCGATCATCCAGGCGTGGGGGATGACCGAGACGTCACCGCTCGAGTCGATGGCCTGGCCGCACCCGGAGATGCGCAACTGGCCGGCGGAGAAGGTGACCGAACTCGCCCGCACCCGCGCCGGGCTGCCGATCCCGGGGGTGGAGATCAGCATCCGCGACGACCAGGGCGCCGACGTGCCGTACGACGGCGAGTCGATGGGTGCGCTGCACGTGCGCGGCCCGTGGGTGGCCAGCTCATATCTGCACGGGCACGGGCAGGAGAACTTCACCGCGGACGGCTGGTTCAACACCGGTGACGTCGCGATCGGCTTCCCGGAGGGCTACTTCGTGATCGCCGACCGGACGAAGGACCTGATCAAGTCCGGTGGCGAATGGATCTCCTCGGTCGACATGGAGGCGTCGATCATGGCGCTGCCCGGCGTGGTCGAGGCAGCCGTCGTGGCGATCCCGGACGAGCGGTGGCTCGAGCGCCCGCTGCCCTGCGTCGTGGTCGAGCCCGGCACGTCGATCGACGTCGCGGCGGTGCGCGACCACCTCCTGGCCAGCGGCTTCGCCCGGTGGCAGCTGCCGGACCGGATCGAGTTGGTGGCCGAGGTCCCGAAGACCGCGGTCGGCAAGTTCGACAAGAAGGTGCTGCGCACCCGGTTCGCGGAGTGATCAGCTTCGTCCACGTCGGGCCTACCCGGGTGCGGGTGCGGATCGAGGGCGACGGCCCGCCGCTGCTGATGATCATGGGCATCGGCGGCAACCTCGACATGTGGAGCCCGCTCGCCGAACGGCTCGCCGGGCGGCGCCTGATCATGTTCGACTTTCCCGGCACGGGCGCATCCGGGGCGTCCTACCTGCCGCCGACGATGGGTTCGAACGCGCTGTTCACCCGCCACCTGCTGCGCACCCTCGGCTTCGACCGGGTGGACGTGCTCGGCTACTCGTGGGGCGGCGTGCTGGCCCAGCACCTGGCCATCCAGCATCCGCGCGCGGTCGGCCGGCTCGTGCTCGCGGCGACGACTGTCGGGCTGGGCGGCAAGCCGCCGTCGCTGCGCGTCACCGGACGGATGCTGACCCCGCGGCGCTACTACTCGCGCGAGTACTTCACTCGTATCGCGGCGGAGATCTACGGCGGCCGGTTTCGCATTGACACCGAGCTGACGAATGACGAGGCGAACCGGCGCATCGCGCACCCGCCCGGGCTCGTCGGCTACACCGCCCAGCTGCTCGCGCTGGCCGGCTACTCGACCATCCCCGGGCTGCCGTTCGTCGTGGCGCCCACGCTGGTGATCGGTGGGGACGACGACCCGATCGTGCCGACCGTCAATCAGCGGATCCTGGCCAGGCTCATCCGCGGCGCGCAGCTGCACATCGTGCCGGGCGCGGGACACCTGTTCCTGTTCGACAGCCCGGAACTCGCGACGCCGCTGATCGCCGACTTCCTCGCCGGCTGACGCGCGGCCGCGTCGCCTGCGCGACGATGGGCCGGTGCGGATCGAGCGGGTGTCGCGGGCGGCGGGCAGCGAGCTGGTCGCCGCGCTGCCCGACCCGCTGCCCGCTTCGGTCGTCCAGGTGGTCGAGGTCGGGCACAGCGTTCTCGTCCTCGGCAGTCGGCAGGGCATCGAGACGGCCGACGTGGGGGCCGCGCAGGCGGCCGGCGTCGACGTCGTCCGGCGGCACAGCGGCGGCGGCGCCGTGCTGCTGCACCCGGGTCGCAGCCTGTGGCTGGACGTGCTGCTGCCGCGAAGCCACGAACTGTGGTCCGACGATGTGGCGCTGGCCTTCCACTGGCTCGGCGAGGTGTGGGTCGACGCGCTCGCCGATGTCGGCGTCGACGCTGCGGTGCACCGCGGCGGGCTGGACAAGACCCCATGGGGCTCGCTCATCTGCTTCGGCTCGATCGGCGCTGGCGAAGTGAGCGTTGACGGCCGGAAGGTGGTCGGCATGTCGCAGCGCCGGACCCGCGGCGGCGCCCGGTTCCAGTGCCTGGTGCACGACGACTGGGACCCGGACGAGCTGCTGACCATGCTGGCGCTCACGCCAGACGAGCGGGACGCCGCTGCCGAGGATCTGCTGCCGCGTGCGGCCGGCCCGGGCGCGCCGCTCGCCGACCTCGAAGAGTCGGTGCTCACCCGCCTCGGCCATCTCGGCTAGCAACAACTCGGAAGGATGGGCGGCATGACACCGCTGGACGGCCTGCTGGTCGCCGACTTCAGCCGAGTGCTGGCCGGCCCGCTCGCCACCATGACGCTGGCCGACCTCGGCGCCACCGTCGTGAAGGTCGAGCGGCCGGGGGAGGGGGACGAGACCCGGACGTGGGGTCCGCCCTGGACTGACGGATCGGGCACCGACGGCTCGAGCGCGTACTTCGACTGCGTCAACCGGAGCAAGCTGGGCATCACCCTCGACCTCGCCGAGGCGGCCGACCAGGCACTCGCGCAGGAACTGGCCCGGCGCGCCGACGTGGTGATCCACAACCTGCGCGGCGTGCACCGCTTCGGCCTCGACTACCCGGCAGTCGCCGCCGGCAATCCCACCGTCGTCTACTGCTCGATCACCGGCTTCGGCCCGAACGACGACCGCGGCGGGTACGACTTCCTCGTCCAGGCCGTGGGCGGGCTGATGAGCATCACCGGCGACCGCGACGGCGAGCCGCGCAAGGTCGGCGTCGCTCTGGTGGACGTGCTCACCGGCAAGGACGCGGTCATCGGCATCCTCGCCGCGCTGGCCGCGCGCGCCCGAACCGGACGCGGCGAGCACGTGCAGGTGGAGCTGCTCTCCAGCCTGCTCGGCGGGCTGGTCAACCAGGCAGCGGGCTACCTGGCCACCGGGGTCGCGCCGGGCCGCATGGGCAACGCGCATCCGTCCATCGCGCCGTACGAGACGCTGCACTGCGCGGACGGGCTGATCGCGGTGGCCTGCGGCAACGACGGGCAGTTCGCCCGGCTGGCGGGCGTGCTCGGCGTGGGGCAGCTGGCCGCCGATCCGCGGGTCGCCACCAACCCCGCCCGCGTACGACACCGCGTCGAGCTCGTCGAGCTGCTCGAACGACAACTGCTCGGCGCGTCGGCCGCCGTGTGGGAGGCACGCCTGACCGCCGCCGGTGTGCCGGCCGGGCTGGTCGGCGAC
>JAVHVB010000464.1:0-2566 GCA_032160775.1 Pseudonocardiales bacterium
GCTCCGCGCTGGGCAGCCGGGTCAGGTCCTGGGCGAGCAGCGTGTCGACACCGGCGCGCAGCGGAACCACCGCTGCCGGTGTCTGCTGTCCGTCCATACCACCGACAATAGAACAAGTGACCGACAATTTCCCGCGTCGAGCACGCCCTGTGGACAAGTCCGGTGATGTGCGCACCGCCCACCGCGTACCGACCGATCGGCCAGGCAGTGCAGACGGCCGGGCCGACGGGAGTTCGTACAGGCAATTCCCAGCGTTCGGACAGGTTGTCCGTATGTCGCCCGGCAAAACTGGGTCGGCGGACCTGCTGAGAAGAGGGAATCGATGGCGCGCGCGACGCAGGCAATCCTCGAGCGTCCGGTCGAGGCGCGCCTACTGGTCGTCGAGGACGACCCGAACATCGTCGAACTGCTGTCTGCGAGCCTCCGGTTCGCCGGCTTCGCCGTCGCCGCCGCGACGGACGGGCAGCAGGCGCTGCGCATGGCCCGCGAATCGCCTCCCGATCTGATGGTCCTGGACGTGATGATGCCCGGCATCGACGGCTTCGAGGTAGTACGGCGACTGACCGCTGAAGGCAACCGGTGCCCGGTGCTCTTCCTGACCGCCCGCGATGCAGTAGAGGACAAGATCACGGGCCTCACGGTCGGCGGCGACGACTACGTCACCAAGCCGTTCAGCCTGGACGAGGTGATCGCACGCATCCGGGCGGTGCTGCGGCGCAGCGCGGCCGCGCCGGGAGCCCCGGTCGCGGCGCGGCTTACCTTTGCCGACATCGAACTCGACGACGAGACGCACGAGGTGTGGAAAGGCGACGCGCTGGTTTCGCTGTCGCCGACCGAGTTCAAGTTGCTGCGCTACTTCCTGCAGAACGCCGGACGAGTGCTCAGCAAGGCGCAGATCCTCGACAACGTCTGGAACTACGACTTCGGTGGCGACGCGAACGTGGTCGAGTCCTATGTCTCCTACATCCGTCGCAAGATCGACACCACCGAACCGCGCCTGTTGCACACACTGCGCGGCGTCGGCTACGTGCTGCGCCTGCCACGGTGATGTCGGCGGGAGGCATCCGCTCGGCGCCGCGGCGACTCGCCGGTCGGGTGCGCGGCGGGTACGGCCGCACCCCGCTTCGGGTCAAGCTTGTCGCCGTCCTCTTGCTGCTGGTCATCGCCGCCCTCGTCGGCTCCGGCTGGGCCGGAGCAACGACGTTGCGCGGCTACCTCATGGGCCGGGTCGACTCGCAGCTGCGGGCCGCCCAGGAGCCGATCGTCGATCAGGAACTCGGCCGCTTCGCCAGCGGCGACCCGGATGCCAGCCCTGGGGGCGCCGGCGACGGCGGCCGCTCGCACCTGCCGAGTGAATTCGTGGTCGCGGTGACGGATGCGAACGGCGCCCTGGAGTACGGGCCGACCAACGAACTCATCGACCCGGGTGAGCCATTGCCCAAGCTGCCTCATCCGACTGCCGCGGACACGCAAGCGGACGGGTCGCACACCTTCACCGTGGATGCCGAGTCCGGAGACGCGCAGTGGCGAGTGCTCGCCGTCCCGTACGACCTCTCGGACGGCTCGACCGGAACGCTGCTGATCGCGCAGAGCCTGGGGCCGGTCGACAGCACGGTGCAGCACGTCGAACTGCTGGCCCTGGTGATCGGCGCGGTCACCGTCGTCGTCCTAGCCGGTGTCGGCTACGTCGTAGTGCGCGCCAGCCTGCGCCCGCTGCGCGCGGTCGAGCGCACAGCGGGTGACATCGCGGCCGGCGACCTGTCGCACCGCGTCCCGGACGCGGACCCGCGCACCGAGGTCGGCCAGCTGTCCCGCGCGCTGAACACGATGTTGGGTGAGATCGAAGCGGCATTTGCCGCGCGGGCGGCGTCGGAGCGGGCGGCGCGTGCGTCCGAGGAACGGATGCGCCGTTCCGAGGCGGCGGCCCGCGAATCCGAACAGCGGATGCGCCGCTTCGTCGCCGACGCCAGTCACGAGCTGCGGACGCCGTTGACGTCGATCCGCGGCTTCGCCGAGCTCTACCGGCAAGGGGCTGCGCGCGACGAACACGAGCTGAGCAGGCTGATGCGCCGCATCGAGGACGAAGCCATCCGGATGGGCGTCCTCGTCGAGGACCTGCTCATGCTGGCCCGGCTCGACCAGGAGCGCCCGCTGGCTCAAGCACCGGTCGACCTTCTCGCGGTGGTCACGGATGCCGTGCACGACGCCCGGGCCCTCGCCCCGGAGCGTCCGATCTCGCTGTCGGTGGGCAGCACCGACCCGCCGCCGGTGGTGATCGGGGACGAGGCACGACTGCGGCAGGTGCTCGGCAACCTCGTCACGAACGCGTTGAAGCACACGCCGGCCGGGACACCGATGGCCGTTCGGCTCGGCACCGAGATGGATGGCGGCGCCGCGCGCGTCGTGCTCGAGGTCGCGGACGACGGCCCGGGCATGACCGCTGATGTGGCCGAGCACGTCTTCGAGCGGTTCTACCGTGCCGACCAGGCGCGCCGCGCAGACGGCAGCACCGGCCTCGGTCTCGCGATCGTCGCGGCGTTGGTGAAGGGCCATGCGGGGCACATCT
>JAVHVB010000465.1:0-6830 GCA_032160775.1 Pseudonocardiales bacterium
GCAGCTTGGCCCGGGCACGCACACTGTCGAGTACTTCTCGACCGACGTGGCCGGCAACACCGAGGGCACTCACACGTCGGTGACCATCCGGGTCGACGACGTGGCGCCGGACTCGGCGATCAGCCTCTCCGGTGGCGTGGTCGGCACCAACGGCTGGTACACCACCCCGCCGGTGGTGAGCTTCGGAGGTTTCGACGACCACGGCCTGACGGGCGCCCCGGCGACCGGCATGCTGCGGTACCGCGTCGACAACGGCGACGAGCAGAGCTGCAACAACCCCTGCAACCTCGCGACGCTCGTGACGGGCACGCACCTCGTCGGTCTCTTCGCGGTCGACGCGGCCGGCAACGCACACAGTGAGGGCGGCGTGACGATCAAGGTCGACACGAAGGTGCCGCACACCACCGTGGCGGTGCACTCTCCGACACCGGACGGGCTCAACGGCTGGTACCTGTCGCTGCCGTACATCGAGATCGGTGCCGACGACCAGCCGGCCGACTACGACAACGTGCTGCCGAACGGCTCGGGGGTCTTCAAGACCGAGTACCAGCTCGACGGCGGCGCGTGGCAGCCCTACACCGGCGCGTTCCAGATCGCGGGCGAGCACACCCTGTGTGCTCGGTCGATCGACAACGCCGGCCTCGTCGAGGCCGCCCAGTGCGTCGGCGCGGTCAAGGGCGACGACAAGAACCCGACGACATCGCTGTCCGTCGCCGGCACCCCCGGCCTCAACGGCTGGTACACCAGCAACGTGACGCTGACCGTCACAGCCAGTGACCCGGTTCCGGGCTCCGGGCTCGTCCAGCCGGGCGCCCCGGGTTCACCGTGCTACGACGCCATCCCGGTCGCGCCGGTGCCCGCTGGCACCTGCGTGTCCATCGACGGGCGACCGTTCGCCCGCTCGGTCGGCAGTTACACGCTGGGCGAGGGCGTGCACACGGTGCTCGCCTACACAGTGGACGCTGCCGGGCATCGCAGCACGGTCGTGACGACCGACGTACGGATCGACAAGTCGAACCCGTACACGACGGCACGCACCATCCCGCCGTACTCCGCGCAGAACGGTTGGTTCCGAGCGGTCCCGCGGGTCGTCCTGCGGGCGGCCGACGGTGACATGAACGCCGGTGTGGCCGCGACCTATTACAAGGTCGACAGCGGCGCGTACCAGCCGTACACCGGTCCGTTCGACATCCAGAACGGCCTGCACACGGTGAGCTACTACAGCACGGATCTCGCCGGCCACATCGAGGCAGTCAAGTCGTTCAACCTGAAGGTCGACACCACGCCACCGACGGTCACGCCGTCCTCGGCGCTGCCGACCATCTGGCTGAAGGTCCTCAGCGGGTTGGGCAACATCCTCACGCTGTCGCCGAAGAAGGCGAAGCTGCAGTGGATCGTCGGGGACCAGTACTCCGGCAAGCTCAACGTGCGGGTGCTGATCTACGACATCACCGGAAACGTCGTCCGGCAGCTCGACTGCGTCCCGGTGAGCAGCGTGCCGCAGTGCGACCTGTACCGGCCGGCGCAGACCGACTTGCCGGTGAACAACCCGATCACGATCACCCCGGGAACCAGCGTGGGCGGGTATACCTTGTGGGACGGGAAGGATCTCAGCCTGACCGGAATCGTCCCAGTTGGGCTGTACTTCTTCCGGGTGGTCGTCATCGACGACGCCGGCAACGTCGCCCAGAGCGGGGAGTCGAAGCCGATCCAGATCAAAGTGGGGTAGAGCTTGAAGCGCTGGCAAGTCGCAGCTCTGTTCGCTTCGGGATTGGCAGTTGGCGGCACGGTGGTCTGGTTGATCACCGGTTCCGACGATTCGAGTCCGCAGGCTGGACCGACGACGTCGGGCAACCCGACGTCGTCGGCCAGCACGTCGGACGGGGTAGGCATCGCCACCAATGCCCAAGTGCTGATTCGGCGGCTCGCGGACGCGTCGGACGCAACTTTCCATGTTCGCTATGTGACCGGCGCTGGCCTGACGAGCCATGCGACGCTCGAGGTCTGGCACACGCCCGACTCGGTGCGCCGGGACCTCATTGCGGTCTCGCCGACGCAGGGCACCGCGCACACGGTCGAAATCCTCCACAACGGCAAGTACGTCCGGTGTATCAAGCTCGACGCCGGAGACTTTCAGTGTGTGGGCGCGCCGACCTCTGAGAGCGGATCGCTCGGCGACCCGCTCCAGGGCAACAATCGTGACGTCGCGAACAAGACGGTGACCTTGCGCCACACCACGATCGCCGGGATCGCGGCCGACTGCTTCACCGTCCCGCAGGACACCGTCGGCGCCAAGCCACGGGTGTTCTGCCTGTCGAAGGACAATGTCCCGCTGAGGATCGACGGCGGTGACGGTAAGCCGGTCGATGCCACCTCGCTCGACCACGTCGTGCCCGACTCGATCTTCACACCGCCCGCTCCGGTGGTCGGTTCATGAGCCCGGCCGTCAGCCGCGGCACCTGGGTCAAGCTCGGCGTGGCCGCCGTGATCGTCGCCGGCGCCGTCACCGCGGTCCTGCTGGCCACGGGTGGCGACGACAGCCCCGCGCCCACGCCCACACCGACGTTCGTGACAGGCCCCGGCCTGGACTCCGGCGGGATCAACCTGGCGACGCTGTTGACGAACGCGCGCAACCACACCTTCCACGCCCATTACACGGTGCGCGGCAATCCCAAGCTGCTCGGCGGAACGCTGGAGCTGGAGTGGTGGAACACCCCGGGGCACAGCCGGATCGACACCACGCGCACGACCGGCGGCGGCGACGTCGTCAAGACGGCGAGCATCATCGACGGCGACACGGGCATCGGGTGCGAGAAGGACGGCGCCGCCGCGTGGACCTGTCACCCGGTCGAGGTCACGGCGCCGGGCGACCCGAGCGGGATGATCTCGACGCTGAAGGGCCAGCTGTCCGGGCGGACGGTGGCCGAGCACGCAGGCAAGGTCACCGGCATCTCCGCGCGTTGCTTCCATGTCGGCGGCGGAGCAGGGGACCCGCTCGACGTCTGCACCAACTCCGATGGTGTCATGCTGCGCAACGCGACGGCCGACGTGGCGTACCAGATCACCAGCCTGGACGACAACGTCCCGGATTCCGTTTTCGACCCGCCGGCGACCGTATCCAAGTGATGCTCGGGGAGCGCCGCGTGTCGCACCGGGACCGGAGCGCGCCGGTGCTACTACCAACACGTGGTTGTCGAACAATCGACGCTCCGAGACGTCCGGTCAGCTGACCGGGGGCCGACGCGACAGTGGCCGCGCCGGCTCGGCGTGGTGCTGCTGACCGGACTCGTCGTCGCCGGCGCGCTCGGCGTGTTCGGCGTCCATTCCTCTACGGTGCGCACCAGCAGCAACGGCTACGACCTGAGTGTCACGTACCCGAAAGTGGCCCGCGCCGGACTCGACGTACCGTGGCGGGCGCACGTCCACAACGACGCCGGGCTGCCCGATCAGTTCACCATCGCCATCAGCAGCGACTACTTCCGGATGTTCGAGACGCAGGGTTTCTACCCGACCGCCGACAGCATGTCGAACGACGGCCGGTTCGTGTCCTTCCACTTCGTCGGCGCCCAGGGTGCGGACTTCGTCCTCGAGTACGACGCCTACATCCAGCCGGCCAGCCAGGTCGGCAAATCCGCGACCGTCGAACTGATCGTGGACGGCCAAGTCGTCGTGCAGGCGTCGATCAAGACCTGGTTGGTGCCCTGATGGAGATCGTCTATCGGGCGACGTTCGTCTTTTTCTTTCTGTGGCTGATCACCCGGATGGTCGGCCGCGCGACCCTCGGCGAGCTCAGCACGTTCCAGATGCTCATCTACGTCACGATGGGCGACCTCGTGCAGCAGGCGGTGACCCAGCAGGACTACTCGGTCACCTCCGCCGTGCTTGCCGTCGGGGTGTTCTCGCTGCTCACGATCCTGTTGTCCTGGCTCAACATGCGCTTTCGCCGGCTGCGGCCGCTGACGCACGGCACGCCGGTGGTCATCGTGCAGGACGGCGAGCCGGTGTCGTCCGTCCTGCGCGCCGAGCGCGTGTCGATCGACGATCTGATGGCCTCCGCGCGCGGCGAGGGCATCGACCGGTTCGCCGACATCCGGCTCGCGGTGCTCGAGACGAACGGCCGGATCGCGTTCTTCACCGGCGAGGAGAAGTCCGGGGCCACCGAAGGGCCGCCGGTCGGCTGACCCGAGATCAGCGGCCGCCGATCAGCCGGACTCGAGTCAGCCGGGAGGGGGGCCGAGCGCCTTGGTCATCCGGCCTTGCACGCAGAGCGTGTCGTCGGAGCCGCGGCGGATGTCCACGGTGACGAAGGCCAGCGAGCGGCCGATCTTGAGCACCTGACCGTCGACGATCGCCGTGTCGCCGAGGGCCACCGGCGCGAACCAGGACACGTTCAGGTCGGTCGAGACGCCCGGCCGATGGTGCTTGTCCTCGTTCAGGATGGCAAGTGTGCCGACGACATCGACCAGCGTCGCGGCGGCCCCGCCGTGCAGCGTCTTCGCGGCGTTGACGTGGTCGAGGGTCACCTCGACGCGCACGACGACGTGACCGCCGTCGACGAGGACGGGGTCGAGCCCCGGAACCTGCCAGCCGTACTCTGGCCGGTCCTTCAATGCTGCACGCAACTGCTCGACGTTCACGAGAGGCACCCTAGAGGGCGGGCGGAACAATGCCACTCGACGGGAGCGTATTGCGCCTTACCGTGCCGGCAGTGCCGCCGGCAAGATCGTCAAGCGGGAGACTCGCTACGCCCGGTGCCGCGCGAGCCTGATCAGGCCGCCGATGCACAGCGCGAGCACCGCGACGATGAGCAGCGGCAGCGCGGTGAATTGCATCTGCTTCGACTGAAGGAGCAGCCGTGCGAGCGAGTGCGCCTGCGCCGGGTCCGGCGGGGGCGGCCGTGTCGCCGGGCTGCCGGGGTGGTGCGCAGTGCCCGGTGTACCCGACCCGTCCGGGTGGTGGTGCGCCGCCGGACGGGCCGGTCGGTGCTGGAGCGGTGTCTGGGCCGGGTGTGCGACCGGCGGAGCCGGCGGGCGGGTGTTGCCGGGGTGGTGGCCAGGCCCGGTGCCCGGACGACCCGCGTGCTTGAACAGGCCGAGCGCCTTCCCCGGATGGGAACCGAGATCCGGATGCCTGCCGCGAAGGTGGGACGGATGCCGCTTCGCGGCCGCCCGGTATCGCGTAGCGCGGTGGGCAGGCTCGCTGGACCGGTAGGCCGGGCGGACGTTTGGATCGAGTGCGCCGCCCGGGGCCGGGCCCCGGTTCGTGGTGTGCGCACGGCCGGAGCCGTGGCCGTGGCCGTGCGCGTGGCGGGAGCTGTGGCCGTGCGGCTGCCGAATCGCCTTGCCGGGGTCGGCCGCCGCCGAGCCGCCCGGCGCGAGCAGCACGAGGGCAGCCGCCGACGCTGCGAGGGTGAGCCATCGGCGGTGGGCCATTCGCAACGCCTCGATCGCTTCGCTGGGCGGTGCTGGGAGTTCAGCAGGTCAAAACTAACATAGATCACACAGTGTGCCTATCGCACATCCCGGTCAGGCCACTGCCGCCGGGTGCTTGGCCATCGGTTCGCCGTTGCCCGAGTTGATGAGTGCCCGCAGGCTGTCGACGATGAAGAACGTCCAGGCGGGGGCGCACACGTCGTAGCACTCGTGCTCGGGCAGCAGGCCGATGTGACTGAACCGGATCAGGCTGCCGGAGTCGGTCGGCGAGATGTCGAACCGGATGGTCGTGTCGACCCATTCGCTCTGGTCGGCGGTGAAGGTGAAGTAGTTGTCCACGACGTGCCAGACCACGCGCTTGCCGGGCACCGATTCGGCGACCTCGATGCGTGCGCGGTGCATGTCCTGGCCGCGGAAGACGAACGCCGCGCCGACCACGTCGGTCGGCCCGTCGATGTCGTGTCCCCACCAGCCGTGGACGTCGTTGATGGCGGCGTAGGCGGCGTCGGGCGACGCGTCGACGGCGATGGTCGTGATGTAGCTCTGCTCGGTCATCGTCAGTTCCTCTCGCATGATTCATTCGGGTTGTTCGGCACGTGCTTTCAGGGTGGCCAGCCGGGTGTCCCACCGGGCGGCGAGCGACGACAGCCAGGCGGCGGTCTCGGCGAGCGGCTCGGTGCGCACCTGGAACAGCACCTCGCGCCCGGCCCGATGGGACGTCACCAGCCCGCACTCGTGCAGCACGCCGAGGTGCTTGACCACCATCTGCCGGCTGATCGGCAGTTCGCGGGCGAGTGCCGACGCGGTCGCCGCCGGCCGCGCCGCCAGCTCTTCGAGCACCTGGCGGCGAGTCGGGTCGGCGAGCGCGCCCAGCACGATTTCGACGTTCATGGCCGGGGGCGTCAGCCTTCGGCGCGGGTGCGCAGCGAGTCCAGCTCCATCCGCCAGCCGTCGGTGTTCGACTCGATGCCCTGGCTGCGCTGCTCGGCGGTCGCATCCAGGTTGGCGAACCCGCTCTCCCGGACCGAGACCGACACGCCGTCCGCGGCGGCCGCGAGGGTGAACTCGATCAGCGTGGTCCGGCCGGTCTCGAGGTCCGCGCCGGGGAACGTGCTGGCCCAGCGGAACGCGGCGTAGGTCATCGGCTTGAGGTCGACGACCTCCACCGGGAACCGTCCCCACTTCTCCGACTCGCGCACCACGACGGTGCCGGGTTCGCGGTCGGCCTCGACCGGCTCGTCGGACGGGACCCACCAGCCGGGTTCGGTGACCAGGTTCCAGACCCGCTCGAGCGGGGCGGCGATGTCGATGCTGCGTTCGATCGTGTCCTGCATGGGAACTCCTCGGAAGCCGTTGTCGATGTGCAACTTCAGGGTTGCACATCTACGCCAGGATTCG
>JAVHVB010000466.1:0-9811 GCA_032160775.1 Pseudonocardiales bacterium
GAACGACGTGTCATGCCACCGGTCGATCGCGTCCGCGCTGGCCGCAAGGATCGTGTCGCGGTCCTCGACGACGTGATCGGGCGGCAGGCCGCCGGCGCTGCGTCCGAGGTCCATCGAGCCGCGGGTGGCGTGGAAACGCAGCCCCACCTGCTGTGCCGCGGCGATCTCTGCAGCGAGTAGGTCACCGCTGCCCTGCGGGAACACGTAATGGTGATCGGACGAGGTCGTGCAGCCGCTGGCAGCGAGCCGCGCGAGGGCCGCGCCGGCGGCGAGGTGCACAAGCTCCTCGTCGATCCGCGCCCAGATCGGGTAGAGCGTGGTGAGCCACTCGAACAGCGTCGCGTCGGGCGCGAGCCCGCGGGTGAGCCACTGGTACAGGTGATGGTGGGTGTTCACCAGCCCCGGCGTCGCGAGGCAGCCGGCCGCGTCGATCACCGTCGCACCCGGCACGGCGGGTGCCACGCCGGCGCCCACTGCGGCGATCCGGTTGCCGTCGACGACGACGTGCCCGGACGCGTACTCGTTGCGGCTCTCGTCCATCGTGACGACGGCGCAGTTCTGCAGGACAGTCGTCATGTCGCGTCCGCCAGCCGGTCGGCGGCCAGCCGCACCGCGTCCAGAATCTTCTCGTAACCGGTGCACCGGCACAGATTCCCGGCCAGGGCCTCGCGGATCTCCGGGTCGGACGGACGGGGCCGCCGGGCCAGCAGGTCGTGCGTCGCCACCACGAGCCCCGGCGTGCAGAACCCGCACTGCACCGCGTCCGCCTCGACGAAGCACTGCTGCACCGGATGCAGCGCCTCGCCGTCCGCGAGCCCCTCGACGGTGATCACTTCACGTCCCTCGGCCTGGCCCGCGGCGACGAGACAGGCGCAGACCGCGACCCCGTCGAGGTACACGGTGCACGACCCGCACTCGCCCTGCTCGCACGCGTTCTTCGACCCGGGCAGGCCCATCCGCTCGCGCAGGACGTACAGCAGGCTCTCGCCCGGCCAGACATCGTCCACCTGCTGCGTTTCACCGTTGACCGTCGCCGTGATCCGCATGGTCAGGCCGCCCTCTGGTAGTCGCGCCAGGCCCAGGTGAGGGTTCGGCGGGCCATCACCGCCAGCGAGTGCAGCCGGTAGGCGGCGGTGCCGCGCACGTCGTCGATCGGCGCCGCTGCCGCGCGCACGAGCTCGCCGAACTCGCGGGCCGTCGCGTCGCTCAACGCACCCCGGCCGTCCCAGTCCAACGCGGCCGCAGCGAACCGCTCGGCCTCCGGCGCCCGGCGCGGCGTCGGCGCGGCCGACCCGATCCCGGTGCCGACGGCGCGCCGGTCCGGGTGCAGCGCGAGGCCGAACGCGGCCACCGCGATCACCATCGCGTTGCGCGTCCCGATCTTGCTGAACTGCTCCGAGCCGGACGGCGGCGTGATCCAGACCGCGGCGATCAGCTCGTCCGGCTCCAGTGCGTTGCGCTTGACCCCGGTGTAGAACTCGGCGACCGGCAGCCGGCGCACGCCGCGCACCGACGCGATCTCGATTTCGGCGCCGGCGGCGAGGAGCGGCGGGTGCGAGTCGCCGGCCGGCGACGCTGCGCCGAGGTTGCCGCCGACCGTGCCGCGGTTGCGGATCTGCGGGGAACCCACCGTGCGCGACGCCATCGCCAGGCCGGGCAACAGCCGCCCGAGCTCGTCGATCACCCGGGTGTAGGTGACGCCCGCGCCGAGCCGCACCCGGCCGCCGTCGCTCGACCATTCGGCGAGATCTCGCACCCGGTTGAGGTCGATCAGCGTCGCGGGCCGGTGCCGGTCGAAATTCAGCTCGACCATGACGTCCGTACCGCCCGCGATCACCACCGAGTCGGGGCGTGCAGCCTTCGCCTCGAGCGCGTCCGCCCAGGTGTGCGGTTGCAGAAAATCCACGATCAGCTCCTCGTCCCGGCAAGTGAACTCTTGCCCGTCACCGGTGACGAGGTCAATTACCACCCCGCCGCTGCTATATCTGTCGGATGGACTTGGCCGGCTTCAACCGGGCGTCGACCGCAGACGTCGAAGCCGCCCTGCTGGAGTGCTGTTCTTCGGCACAGTGGGCGCGGGCGGTGGCCGCGCGCCGCCCGTACGCCTCGGTGGCGGCGCTGGACGAGGCGGCGGACGCTGCGCTGGACGACCTCGACGAGGCCGAGCTCGGTGCGGCGCTCGCCGGCCACCCGCGCATCGGCGAGCGGGCCGCCGCGACGCACGCCGCCAGCTCGACCCGCGAGCAGTCCGGCGTCGCGCAGTCCTCGGCCGCGACCTTGACCGCGTTGCGGGCCGGTAATGAGGAGTACGAGGCGCGGTTCGGGCACGTGTACCTGGTCTGCGCCGACGGCCGCAGCGGCGACGAGCTGCTCGCCGTCCTGCGCGGCCGACTCGGCAACGACGCGGCGAGCGAGTGGGCAACGACCCGGACGGAACTCGGCAAGATCAACCGGCTCCGGCTGGCCAGGTTGATCGGTGCGGACCAGGAGGCTTCATGACCATCAGCACCCATGTGCTCGACGCGGCGCTCGGCCGGCCGGCGGCGGGCGTTCCCGTCCGCCTGGAGGGCCCGGCGGCTTCGCTGCCGGTCGAGGCGGTGACCGACGCGGACGGGCGGGTGGCCGAGCTGACGTCCGGCGCGTCGGAACCCGGCGACTACCGGCTGCGCTTCGACACCGGCAGCTACTTCCGTGCGGCCGGTCGCGAGAGCTTCTACCCGGAAGTCGTCGTGACGTTCACGATCACTGATGCCACCCAGCACTACCACGTGCCGCTGTTGCTGTCCCCGTTCGCGTACTCGACCTACCGAGGCAGCTGATCATGGGCATCGTTCTGGGACCGAACCAGTACGGCAAGGCCGAAACCCGGGTCGTGCGCATCTACCGCGACCAGCCGCGGCACGAGATCCGGGACGTGAACGTCTCGACGTCGCTGCGCGGCGACTTCGCCGACGCGCACCTCACCGGCGACCAGGCGAAGGTGCTGCCGACCGACACGCAGAAGAACACCTGCTTCGCGTTCGCGAAGCAGCACGGCATCGGCGAGATCGAGGACTTCGCGCTCGAGCTTGGTAGCCATTTCGTCGGGGACATCGAGTCGGTGCACGGGGCTCGCGTCGAGATCGACGAGTACGGGTGGGACCGCATCGTGGTCGGCGCGACCGAGCACGAGCATGCCTGGGTGCGGCGCGGCGGAGAGATCCGCACTGCGACCGTGACCGTCGAGCCTGACGAGACCTCGGTTGTTTCCGGACTGCGCGACCTCACCCTGCTGAAGTCGACCGGCTCGGAGTTCTGGGGGTTTCTCCACGACGAGTACACGACGCTCCCGGAAACGCACGACCGGGTGCTCGCCACCTCGCTCACCGCGCGCTGGCGTTATGCCGAACCGGGGCTCGCGTGGGGAGAGCTGTACGCGGACGTGCGCCGAATACTGCTCGAGCGGTTCGCCACCGTGCACTCCTACGCCCTGCAGCAGACCCTGTGGGAAATGGGCAAGGGTGTCCTCGAGGCGCACTCCGGCATCGTCGAGATCACCCTCGCCGCGCCGAACAAGCACCACTTCCTCGTCGACCTGACGCTGTTCGGGCTCGACAATCCCGGCGAGGTGTTCCACGCCGCCGACCGGCCGTACGGGCTGATCGAGTGCACCGTCACCCGCGACTGAGTTGTCCGCGCTTAGGCACGTGTACACGCGACGAGGGGCGGACAACTGGGCGGGTTCTCGGGTTGACGCCGCTAAGTTATCGCTGCTAACTTAGCGGCGTTCTGTCGCTCACCCGCAGGAGATCCTCATGCTCGTCCGGCTGGCTCACTTCGTCCTCCGCTACCCGAAGCAGGTCCTCGCGATCGCCGGGCTGATCCTGGTGGGCGGCGCCGTCTACGGCGCCCCGGTCGCCAGCCACCTGCTGACCGGCGGGTTCACCGACCCGTCCGCGGACTCGACCAAGGCCACCGACCTCATCGACGATCAGTTCTCCGGCGGCCAGGCGAACCTGGTGTTCCTCGTCAGCGCCCCCGGCGGCATCGACGGCCCGGCCGCGACCGCCACCGGAAAGCACATCGAGTCCGCGCTGGCCCAGCGCACCGATTGGACCAGCTTCGCGCAGTCCTACTGGTCGGTGCCGGACAAGCAGGCTGCGGACATGCGCAGCAGCGACGGCGAGTACGGCCTGGTCGTCACGCACATCAAGGGCAACGACAACGACATCCAGGTGCGCTCGGGCAAACTCGCCGACGAGCTGAGCACCGGGCTGGACGGCGCCACCGTGCAAGCCGGCGGCGCCGCGCTGGCCTACCACCAGGTGAACGATCAGACGAAGAAGGACCTCGCGCTGTCCGAGGCCATCGCCATCCCGCTCACCGCGATCGTGCTGATCCTCGTCTTCGGCAGCGTGCTCGCCGCCCTCGTGCCGCTGGCCGTCGGCATCTTCGCGATCATCATGACGCTCACCATCCTGCGTTCGCTGGCCACCGTCACCGACGTGTCGATCTACGCGATGAACATGACCACCGCGCTCGGCCTGGCGCTCGCGATCGACTACAGCCTGTTCATGGTCAGCAGGTTCCGCGAGGAGCTGGCCGCGGGCCGCAACGTCGACGACGCGGTCGTCGCCACCGTCCGGACGGCCGGGCGGACCGTGCTGTTCTCTGCGCTGACGGTCGGCCTCTCGCTGTCCGCGCTGATCGTCTTCCCGATGTACTTCCTGCGCTCGTTCGCCTACGCCGGGCTCGCTGTCGTGGCGCTCGCCGCGGTCGCGTCCATCGTGATGCTGCCCGCCTGCCTGGCGCTGATCGGGACGCGGATCAACTCGCTCGACCTGCGCAAGGCGTTCCGGCGGATGATCGGGCGGCCGGAGCCGATCCCCAAGCCGCTGGAGCGCGGCTTCTGGTACCGGCTCGCCGGCGCCGTCATGCGCCGTCCGCTCGCCCTCGGCCTCGCCGTCACCGCCATCTTCCTCCTACTCGGCTCGCCGTTCCTGCGCGCCAACTTCGGCTATCCGGACGACCGGATCATCAACTCCGGCGCGAGCGCGCACACCGTGGGCGACATCCTGCGCACCGACTTCACCCAGGACGCCTCGGCCGGGCTGGTCGGCGTGACCGGCGCCGACGCGACGCCGCAGCAGCTCGCCACGTACACGGCCGCGGTCAGCACGATCACGAACGTCGAGCGCGTCACCTCGCCGGCCGGCACCTACGTCGACGGCAACCGCGTCGGACCGCCGCGGCAGGGGCTGGAAGCGACCGACGGCAGCGGCGCGCTGTTCAACGTCGCGACGCACACCGACCCGTTCTCGTCGGCCGGCCGCAGCCTCGTCGAGGACCTGCGCGGCGAGCCCGCGCCGTGGCGCGTCTTCTACAGCGGCGCCGCCGCGTTCAACGCCGACGCGATGACCGGGCTGGGCAACAAGCTACCGCTCGCCCTCGGGCTGATCGCGCTGGCGACGTTCATCGTGCTGTTCCTGTTCACCGGCAGCGTGGTCGTCCCGATCAAGGCGCTCGTACTCAACATGCTGTCGCTGACGGCCACCTTCGGCGCCATGGTGTGGGTCTTCCAGGAAGGCCACCTGTCCGGCGTCCTCGGCTTCACCCCCACCGGCTACCTGGTCGCGAACATGGTCATCCTGATGTTCTGCCTGGCCCTCGGCATGTCGATGGACTACGAGGTGTTCCTGCTGTCCCGCATCCGCGAGGAGTGGGTGAACTCCGACCGCACCGACGCCGCGAACCGGCGGGCCGTGTCCCTCGGCCTGGCCCGTACCGGGCGGATCGTCACGGCCGCCGCGGCGCTGATGGCGATCGTGTTCGCGGCGATGGTCGGCTCCAAGGTCGCCTTCATGCAGCTGTTCGGCCTCGGCCTCACGCTCGCGGTGCTCGCCGACGCGACGCTCGTCCGTGGCATCCTGGTTCCTGCGTTCATGCGACTGATGGGCCGGCGGAACTGGTGGGCGCCGCAGCCACTGGTCCGGCTGCACGAGCGCTTCGGGCTGAGCGAGGCGGAGCCCGCCCCGGTGGCCGCCGTACCGCTGACCAAGGAGCTGACCCCGACCGCATGACGCAGACGCCCACCCGCCGCAAGCGGGCCTCCCGGGGCTCCGGCGAGCAACTGCGCGACGAGATCGTCGCCGCCACCAAGGACCTGCTCGCCGAGTCGGCCAACTCCGACGCCGTGTCGATCCGGCTGGTCGCCGACGCGGTCGGCGTCACCCCGCCGTCCATCTACCTGCACTTCGCCGACAAGGACGCGCTGATCGAAGCCGTCGTCTCCGCCGTCTTCGCCGAGTTGGACGCGGCGATGGTGGCGGCCGGCGACGCCGTCGAGCACCCGTTCGCCAAGCTGCGCGCGTACGGCCTCGCCTACGTCAGGTTCGCCGTCGAGCACCCCGAGCACTACCGGCTCGCGACGATGGAGCGCTGCGCGGTCGAGGGCAGCCCGAGCGAGATGGACATGGTGCTGGCCGACGCGGCGTTCGTCCATTTCATGGCCACCGTCCGGGGCTGCATGGACGTCGGCGTGTTCGAGCCGGGCGACCCGCTGCCGATCACCCTGCAACTGTGGTCGGCGGCGCACGGCATCGCATCGCTGATGATCGCCAAGCCGTACCTGCCGTGGGGCGACATCGAGAGCGCCGCCGACCCGGTGCTGTGCGCGGCGGCGCTCGGCCGGGCCACCGCAGACCTGCTCGGCGGCCACCCGACGCCGGAGGAGACGGTCGCCTGGCTCGCCGCGCAGCGGGCCACCCGCGGGTGAGGCTGCCGCTGCCGTTCGGCCGCTCCGAGCTGCACACCAGCGACCGGCCGAGTTCGACCGCGCAGTGGACGACGCTCGGCCGCGCCCTCGAGCTCAACCGCAGCGAGCGCATCGTCACCGACGAGTACGCGCCGGTGTTCCTCTCCCGCCCTTCGCGGGCCGTGCGCGGCGCGTTGACGGCGTCCGGACCGGCGCTGCGGGCGGCCGAACGGCTCACCCTCGCCGGGCTGGCCACCTCCGGGCTGTGCCGGTACCGGTTCATCGACGAGCACCTGCTGACGGCGTTGCCGCAGGTCGACCAGGTGATGATCCTCGGCGCCGGCTACGACACCCGGGCCTACCGGTTCGCCACCCAGATCGGATCGCGGCCGGTGTACGAGGTGGACCTGCCGCCCCTGTCGCGGCGCAAGGCGGCGATGGTGGCCGCCCGTCCGAACCGGTTCGGGCACGCGTCCGTCCATCGCGTGGAGATCGACTTCCGCACCCAGTCGCTGCCCGAGCGGCTGGCCGGCTCCGGCTTCGCGCCCGGCGGCCGGACCTTCGTCGCGTGGGAGGGCGTGAGCATGTATCTCACCCGCGCGGCCGTGGACGCGACGCTCGCTGCGCTCGCCACGGTGTGCGGTGCCGGCTCGGTGGTGGCAATGGACTTCTGGCAGCGCGTCGGCGGCGTCGGGGGCCGGCGGCTGCGGCTGGGCGCCGAACGCGGCATGGTGCTGCTCGGCGAGCCGATCGGCTTCGCCTGGCCGGCCGCGGACGCCGACGCGCTGTTCGCACCGCACGGGTTCGATGTGATCGACCTCGCCGAGGCGGCCGAGATGACCCGGCGCTACGCCACCGGTGGCCGGGCGTGCGATCCCGGCATGTACGTCGTCGCGGCCCAGCTCGCCCAGCTCGCCTAGCGACGTCCCGCGAGTGGGCTATGAGGGCGCGAGTGGGCCGTCACACCAGCCCACTCGCGCTGTAACAGCCCACTCGCGAAGTGTGGGACGGAAGGTCAGCTGCCGGCGGGCGGGGCGCGGTCCTCGAACTTGGTCGAGAGGACGACGGTCGTCCGCGTGCGGGCGACGCCGGGAATCGCGTTGAGGTCGCGGATCGCGCGCTCCAGGCCGGCGACGTCCGGCACCCGCACCTTCACGACGAAGGTCTCCTCGCCGGCGACGAACCAGCAGTCCTCGACGACCGGCAGCGCAGCGAGCGAGGACGTGATCTCCTCGGTGTCCGCCGTGTCGTTCAGGAAGATGCCGATCAGCGCGTTCATGGCGTAGCCGAGCGCTTCCGGCGCGATCGCGGCGTGGTAGCCGGTGATCACCCCGGCGGCCTCGAGCTTGGCGACCCGCTCGTGCGCGGCCGGCGCGCTCAGCCCGACGGCGCGGGCCAGCTCGGCATAGGTCGCGCGGGCGTTCGCGCGCAGCGCGTCGAGCAGCCGCCGGTCGACCGAGTCCACTACTTCGACGTTACCGGGGCTGCTGCGCGTCGACGGCCGCACCCAGCACACCCGTCCAGCGCGTGATCAGATCGTGCTCGACGCCGATCGCGTCCAGCACCTTCGCGGCGACGAAGTCGACGAGCTGGGCCACCGACTGTGGCGCGCTGTAGAAACCGGGGCTGGCGGGCAGGACGATCGCACCCGCGTCGTGCAGCGTGAGCAGGTGTTGCAGGGTGGCGCGGGTGTACGGCGTCTCGCGCGGCACGATGACGAACGGCCGGCGCTCCTTGAGCGTGACGTCGGCTGCGCGCTGCAACAGGTCCTTGGACAACCCGATCGCGATGCCGGCCACCGCCGCCGTCGAGGCCGGGACGACGACCATGCCGCGCGCCGGGTACGAACCGCTGGCCGGGCCGGCCGCGAGATCGCCCGCCGACCAGTAGGTCACCTCGCCGACGTCGCGGGACAGCCACGTCGCGAGGTCGTCGCGCCAGTGGGAGTCGCGGAACGCCAGCCCCGTCTCGTCCAGGATCGTGAGCCGGGCGGCGCGCGAGACGACGAGGTCGACCGGCAGGTGGGCGTCGAGCAGGCCGTTCAGCACGGCGCGCGCGTAGGGAGTGCCGGACGCGCCGGACACCCCGACGACCCACGGACTGCGCCCCCCACCACTTCGCCCCCCACCACTTAGCCCCCGTAGCGCGGACAAATCCGCCTCGTTTGTGCGCGCTGCAGGGTCGAAGTCGCTCATCCGGTCAGGCCCAGACGGATCAGGTCGGCGAGCGCGAACGCGAACAGGCCGATGCCGATCACCCCGTTGGCGGTGAAGAACGCGCGGTTGACGCGGGACAGGTCGTCGGCGCGGACGATCGCGTGCTCGTACACCAGGATCGCCGCGGTCAGCGCGACCCCCGTCCACCACAGCCAGCCGAGCCCGGCGGCGGCACCGAACCACGCGAACGCGGCGACCGTCCCGACGTGCACGACCGACGAGGTGCGCAGGGCGGCCGGCACGCCGAACCGCGCCGGGAACGACCGCGAGCCGATCTCCCGGTCGACCACCGCGTCCTGGCACGAGTAGATGAGGTCGAATCCGCCGATCCAGGTGCCCACCGCGATGCCGAGCGCGATCGCAGGCTCGGCGACGTCGTCGGTCACCGCCAGCCAGGCACCGACCGGCGCGACGAACTGCGCCAGCGCGAGCAGCACCTGCGGGAAGTCGGTGAACCGCTTGCCGTAGGAGTACAGGACGAGCAGGACCACCGCGATCGGCGCGAGCGCCAGGCACAGCGGCGACAGCGCCCACGCGCTGCCGAGGAACACGACGAGCGCGACTGCCGTGCCCACCTCGGCGGCCCGGACGGTCAGCTCGCCGGTGACCAGCTCGCGCCGTGCGGTGCGCGGGTTCTGCGCGTCGAACTCGCGGTCGATGATCCGGTTCGCGCTCATCGCGACCGTGCGCGCGGACACCATCGCGACGGTGATGAGCAGCAGATCGACCCAGTGCACCGACCGCGTCTGCGCCCACATCGCGGTGAGCGCCGCGATGTAGGCGAACGGCAGCGCGAACACCGAGTGCTCGATCATCACCAGGCGCAGGAACTTCTTGATCTTGTTGCCGCCGGCGTCCGGCG
>JAVHVB010000467.1:0-6886 GCA_032160775.1 Pseudonocardiales bacterium
CTCGAGCTCGAGCTCACCGAGGGCATGCGCTTCGACAAGGGGCACCTCTCCGCCTACTTCGTCACCGACGCCGAGCGGATGGAGACCGTCCTCGAGGACGCGTACCTCCTGATCCACGAAGGCAAGATCTCCAACGTCAAGGATCTGCTGCCGCTGCTCGAGAAGGTCATGCAGACTGGCAAGCCGCTGGCGATCCTGGCCGAGGACGTCGAGGGCGAGGCGCTCGCCACCCTGGTCGTCAACAAGATCCGCGGCACGTTCAAGTCGGTCGCCGTCAAGGCGCCAGGCTTCGGTGACCGCCGCAAGGCCATGCTGCAGGACATCGCGATCCTGACCGGTGGCCAGGTCATCACCGAGACCGTCGGGCTCAAGCTCGAGAACGCTTCGCTGGACGACCTCGGCAAGGTGCGCAAGCTCACCACGACCAAGGACGAAACCACGATCGTCGAGGGTGCGGGTGACGCCGACCAGATCCAGGGCCGGGTCAACCAGATCCGCGCCGAGATCGAGAAGAGCGACTCCGACTACGACCGCGAGAAGCTGCAGGAGCGGCTGGCGAAGCTCGCCGGCGGCGTTGCGGTCATCAAGGTCGGTGCGGCCACCGAGGTCGAGCTCAAGGAGCGCAAGCACCGCATCGAGGACGCCGTCCGCAACGCGAAGGCGGCCGTCGAGGAGGGCCTGCTCCCGGGTGGTGGCGTCGCGCTCGCGAACGCCGCGACCACCGCGTTCGAGAAGCTCGAGCTCACCGGTGACGAGGCCACGGGCGCGAACATCGTGCGCGTCGCGCTCACCGCGCCGCTGAAGCAGATCGCGATCAACGCCGGCCTCGAAGGCGGCGTCGTGGCGGAGAAGGTCAGCACGCTCAAGCCGGGCCACGGCCTGGACGCGTCGACCGGCGAGTACGTCGACATGTTCGAGGCGGGCATCGTCGAGCCGGCCAAGGTGACCCGCTCGGCGCTGCAGAACGCCGCGTCGATCGCCGCGCTGTTCCTCACCACCGAGGCTGTCGTCGCCGACAAGCCGGAGAAGGCCGGCGCCGCACCGGCCGGTGGCGGCATGGGCGGAGACATGGACTTCTAAGTCCGACAAGTACGACACGAAGGGGCGGGTCCGTAAGGGCCCGCCCCTTCGTTATGGACGCTTACCCTGCGACAGAAGTACGGTCACGCCATCCCCCGGGAGGTGGCGGCGATGTCCGAAGACTCTGACCTCAAGGCGCGGCACGCGAAGATGTGGGCGACCGGTGACTATCCGCTGATGGTCGACACGTTCTTGTTGCCGCTGGGTCCGCGCTTGGTTCAAGCGGCCGGGATCCATGCCGGCCAGCGGGTGCTCGACGTCGCTTCGGGCACCGGTAATGCGTCGTTGGTCGCAGCTGCGACTGGCGCAGACGTGACGGCGAGCGACCTCACTCCTGAGCTGCTCGAGGCCGGCAAGGCCAGCGCCGACACGGCTGGCATCACGCTGCAGTGGCAGGTTGCCGACGCCGAGCAGCTTCCGTTCGACGACGAGTCGTTCGATGTGGTGATGAGCTCGATCGGCGTGATGTTCGCGCCACACCACGCGCAGGCCGCAGGCGAGATGGCGCGGGTGTGCAAGCGCGGCGGAACGATCGCGTTGGCGAGTTGGACGCCGGAGGGCCAGATCGGTGCACTGTTCCGCACGATGAAGCCTTTCTCGCCGCCGCCGCCGCCGGGCGCGTCCCCGGCTCCGCAGTGGGGCAGCCCGGACCACCTCGTCGACATCTTCGGCGACCGGGTCAGCTGGCGTAGCCATGAGGTGACCACGCTGCCGATCGACGCCTTCCCGGGACGCTACGACTACGCCGACCACTTCAAGTCGTATTACGGCCCGACCATCGCCGTGCTGAACAACGCCCGCAACAACGGGCAGGAGGACGAGTTCAACGAAGCGTTCAACGCGTTCGTCGACGAGTGGAACAAGGGCACGCAAGACAAGGCGTACTTCGAGCAGGACTACCTCATCTCGGTCGGCACGCGCGCCTGAGGACGTCGGCTCCGCGCGTGGGAGTCCCGCTCCAAGACCGTCCGCGGCGCCTGCAACGCCGTCAGCCGAGCAGGTCGTCGACGTAGCACCACCGCCACGCCTCGCCCGGCTCGATCGAGCGCATCACCGGGTGGTCGGTCTCCCGGAAGTGCGCGGCAGCATGCTTCTGCGTTGACGAGTCGCAGCAGCCGACGTGCCCGCAGCTCAGGCAGAGGCGCAGGTGCACCCAGCGGGTCCCGTCGCGCAGGCACTCCTCGCACCCCTCGGGCGTGCGCGCCTTGACCACGCGCGGGGCGTCCTGCAGATGCGGGCAGTCGCCGGCGCGCTTCTCGGGCGTCGCGAGTTCGTCGTCGAGGCGCGCCGTCGCGTCCTCGATCCGGTCGAGCATCGACTCCTCGACGTCGATCGACTGAAGCGCCACCCGAAGCACCTCGTCGTCATAGGCGCCGGTGTCGCGGGCCTGCAGGATGGAGCCTCGCTCGGCGGACAGCATCATCAGCCGCAGCCGCCGGTAGGTCGCGGCCGGTGGTTCCAGCTCGGTCTGCGGCCGGCCCAGCTGCTCCCAGATGCTGTTGCTGCGCTTCACCGCGCGGTGCCGCAACTCCTCGATGACCTCTGGTGGGTCCTCCGGCCTGGCCAGCTCGTCGAGCACAGCCAGCCCGGCGCGCGTCGCGGTCGCGATCAACCCGGCGGCCTGCAAGGCGTCCTCGGCCGGATCCGGACCGGGTAGCTGCAATCTGCGCACCAGCCAGGGCAGGCTGAGCCCCTGGATGAGCAGCGTCCCCGCCACGACGATGAACGCCGCGAGCGCGAGAAACGACCGGTGGGGCGTCTCCGGCGGGATGAGGAACACCGCGGCAAGGGTCACCACGCCGCGCATGCCGGACCATCCCACGGTGAGGCTGACCCGCCAGTCCCACACCGTTTGCCGCAGAAGGCGCAGCACGGCGACGACGACGAAGATCCAGACGATGCGCGCCACGATCGTCACCGCCAGCACCACCAGGCACGGCCACACGATCGACTGCCATCGCAGGTGTTCGTCGCCGACCCCCTTCACGATCGGGCGGATCTGCAGCCCGATGAGCAGGAAGACGACGTTTTCGAGCAGGAACTGCACGGTGCGCCAGTTGATGTTCTCCGCGATCCGCGATCCGGCCGACTGCAGCACCGGCGCCTTGTGCCCGAGCACCAGACCGGTGACCACCACGGCAAGGGCGCCGGAGGCGTGGATCTGCTGCGCGGGAAGAAAGGCGATGTAGGGCGCGGCGAAGGAGAGGGTGGTGTCCAGGACCGGATCGTCGATGTAGCGCCGGACGAAGCCGAGGACGAACGCCGCGATCAGCCCGATCAACAGGCCGCCGCCGGCTTCCCGGAGGAAGTCCCAGCCCACCTCCCAGGGGCTGATCGTCGAGCTGATCGCGGCGAGCGCGGTGTTCAGCGCGACGAGCGCGGTCGCGTCGTTGACCATGCTCTCGCCCTCGAGGATGGACACGATCCGCCGGGGCATGCCGACCCGGCGGGCCACCGTGGTCGCGGCAACCGCGTCGGTGGGCGAGACGACCGCGCCGAGGGCGAAGCCTGCGGCGAGCGCGGTGCCGGGCAGCACCCACCACGACACAAGCCCCACCAGGACCGCGGTAAACGCGACCAGGCCGACCGAGAGCGAGATGAGCGCGCGGCGGTTGGCCTTGAAGTCGACCAGGCTGGTGCGGATCGCGGCCGCGTAGAGCAGCGGCGGCAGCAGGCCGATGAGGACGAGGTCGGGCGTCAGCTCGATGTCGAGGAAGCGCGGGACGAACGACAGCCCGATGCCGATGACGACCAGGGCGAGCGGCTCCGACCACTGCAGCCGGCGGGAGAAGCCGGCCACGACACCCGCGACTGCGACGAGCGCCAGGATGTCGAGCGCGGGGTGCACCGGGCCATTCTGCCCGGTCGGCGTTGCGTCAGCTGCCGACCTGGTTCGCCGGCGGCGGGGTGATGGTCACCGGCTTGTTGAAATCGGTGACGGTCGCCTTGGTCGAGACCGTCTGCCCCTGGGCGGTGAACTCCTCCATGATCCGCAGCGGGCGTCCGTCGCTGTCGACGTACAGATCGATCGGGATCTCGTCCAGGCCGCTGTTTTCCAGATCGGACTTGCCGGGCGTGCCTGCAGGCAGTTTCGCGACGTCCACGATGATCTTGTAATGCGTCGCCTGCACGCCGCCGATCGTCTCGGTCCCCTTCCCCTCGACGGACTTCGCCGCGCGGGTGAACGTTTCGACGCTGGCCAGGGAGGCGGACGACAGCGCCGATTCGAGCGATCCGGCGAGCTGGCGCACGATCTGGTTGCTGCTCGTCGGGGTGACGAGCAGGTAGGGCTTGTCGCTGGAATTCATCGACGGCGGCAGCTTGGCGTAGGTCTTGCCGTCGACCACGATCACCTCGATATTGCCCTGCCCGCCGGGCAGGGTCTCGGTCAGCTGAAGTGCGACCAGCCGACCCTGCTTGAGCTTCTCGTCGCCGCTGCCGGTGAGCTTCTGCCCGGCGATCTCGATCTCGAGCGTGATGTGCGCCGTCGAGATGCCGGCCACGCCGGACTGCAGCAGTTGCCCAAGCGCGGCGGCATCCGTCGGCATGCCCGACGGGATGCCCGCGCCGCCACCGCCTCCGGATGAGGAGCAGCCGGCGACGACCAGCGCAGGTAGGACGAGCAGTGCGGCACGACGGCGCAGGTTCATGCCCGAATGCCTACCACTGCTTGCCGGTCACGTCCCATGCGTGGTGCGCGAGATCGTGCAGGAAATAGCGGGCAAACGTGTCAACGGTGAACAGTGAGCCGTTGGACCTGCGGCCGGGACGGGCCCACTGGTCATCCTCGACCGATGCGAACGACTGGGCGATCCGGTCGGCCGCGGAGCGGATTGCGTCCGCGACCGGCGTCGGCTGCTGGGCCCAGTAGCGCTGTTCCAGCGCGGCCTCGTCCTGATCCCAGTTGGCGAACTGCGGGTCGTCCTCGTCGAGCATGAGTTGTAGCCGCTCGTCGAACAAGACGCAGACGTCGCGGACGTGGCATCCGTACTCCAGCGGGGACCAGACCGTCGGGGCGGGTCGCTCGCCGGCGCCCGGACCTAGGACAGCGTGCGCGACCACGGTGGCGAAGCGTCGGGTGAGCGCCGGCACTGCCGCGTGCTCGACCTTTGCCGGGTCGAAGCCGCAGTCCGGGCACCGGTCGCGAATCGCCCAGGTCCAGTCCTTGAGGTCCGGCTCCGGGGTCGGTGGGGCACTCACGCCGTGAGCGTATGCGGCACCGCCGCGCGAATTCCGCCGTCAGCGCGGAACCTCGGCCAGGCCGTCAGTCGAGTTCGAACGGCCGCCCCAGATCGGGCACTCGCGAGCAAGTCACCTGCGGCCGCGAACCTGCTCTTGTTCACGGCTTGCGGGTGCTTGCCCCCGTTGTTGATGCACGCGGCGGCGGCACCTCACCACGATGTGCACCTGCCACTCGTCCCCGAGCCCGGCTTCCTTGCCGACGCCCGTGACGGTGTTTCCGGAGATGGTCGTGTCGAACGCGGAGCGAATGAAATGCGGCTGCCGACGCCCCCGGGAGCTTACAGCGGGCGCAGCAGGTCGTCGGCGTCGACAATCGTGTACGCGTAGCCCTGCTCGGCGAGGAACCGCTGCCGGTGCGCCGCGTACTCGGCGTCCAAGGTGTCCCGTGCGACCACCGTGTAGAAATGCGCCTGACGGCCGTCCGCCTTCGGCCGGAGCACCCGGCCCAGCCGCTGCGCCTCCTCCTGCCGGGAACCGAACGTGCCGGAGATCTGCACGGCGACCGCGGCCTCGGGCAGATCGATGGAGAAGTTGGCGACCTTCGACACGACGAGCACCCGGTTCTCGCCGCGGCGGAACTCGTCGTAGAGCCGCTCCCGCTCCTTGTTCGTCGTCGAGCCCTGGATCACCGGAACGCCGCCGAGTTGTTGGGCTACGTCGTCCAGCTGTTCGAGGTAGGCGCCGATGACGAGGATTTGGTCGTCCGGGTGGTTCTCGACGATCCGCTGGATGACCGGCAGCTTGGTGCGTGCCGTGGCGGCGAGCCGGTAGCGGTCCTCGGCCTCGGCGGTGGCGTAGGTCATCCGCTCGGCGTCGGTGAGCGTGACCCGCACCTCGGTGCAGTCGGCCGGGGCGATCCACCCCTGGTTCTCGATGTCCTTCCACGGCGCGTCGTAGCGCTTCGGGCCGATCAGCGAGAAGACGTCACCCTCGCGGCCGTCCTCCCGGATCAGGGTCGCCGTCAACCCCAGCCGGCGGCGCGACTGCAGGTCGGCGGTGAGCCGGAAGATCGGCGCGGGCAGCAGGTGCACCTCGTCGTAGATGATCAGGCCCCAGTCGCGCGAGTCGAACAGCTCGAGGTGCCGGTACTCGCCCTTCCGGCGGGTCGTCATCACCTGGTACGTCGCGATCGTGACGGGCCGGATCTCCTTCTTCTCCCCGCTGTACTCGCCGATCTCGTCCTCGGTCAGCGAGGTGCGGGCGAGCAACTCGCGCCGCCACTGCCGGCCGGCCACCGTGTTGGTCACGAGGATGAGCGTGGTCGCGTTCGCGCGCGCCATGGCGGCGGCGCCGACCAGCGTCTTGCCGGCGCCGCAGGGCAGTACGACGACGCCCGACCCGCCCTCCCAGAACATGTCGGCCGCCTGTTGCTGGTAATCGCGCAGCTGCCATTCGGACTCGTCGAGATCAATCTGGTGCGCCTCGCCGTCGACGTAGCCGGCGAGGTCCTCGGCCGGCCAGCCGACCTTGAGCAGCGCCTGCTTGAGCCGGCCACGCTCGGACGGGTGGACGAGCACGGTGTCGTTGTCGACCCGCTCGCCGAGCATCGGCGCGATCTTGCGCT
>JAVHVB010000468.1:0-11244 GCA_032160775.1 Pseudonocardiales bacterium
TCATGGCGATCTTCTCACCACGGACCGCGGAGAGGTCGGCGTCGGAAGCCCCCAGGATCTCCTCGCCGTGGAGCCGCACCGAGCCAGCGGTCCATGCGGTGCGGGGCAACAGCCCCATGATCGCGAGCGCGGTGACCGACTTGCCCGAACCCGACTCGCCGACGATGCCCATCGCCTCGCCGGACTGCACGGTGTAGCTGATGCCGCGGACTGCGTTCACGATCCCGTCGTCGGTCGGGAAGGACACGCTGAGGTTGTCGACGACGAGCAGTGCGTCCGGGTCGGATTCGCGCTTGGTGTCGTCGACCGGGAGGTCGATGGTCACTTTCTTTCTCTCGTCTGCCGGGGATCGAGCGCGTCCCGCAAGCCGTCACCGATGAAGTTGACGGTGAGTGCGATCAGGATGATGAACAGGCCTGGGAAGTAGAACAGCCACGGCTTGGTCTGAACCGAACCCTGGGCCTTGACGATGAGAATCCCGAGCGAGGTGTCCGGGCTCTGGATACCGAACCCGACGTAGGAGAGCGCCGTCTCGAGCAGGATGCCGGCCGCGATCAGCAGCGTCGCGTTCACGATCAGCACCGGGATCGTGTTCGGCAGGAGATGCCGGAGCATGATCCGCGTGTTCGACGCGCCGAGCGCGCGCGCCGCTTCGATGAACTCACGCTCGCGCAGCGAGAGCACGACGCCACGCACCACGCGTGCTACATAGGGCGCCGAGACAGCGGCGAGAATGAGGCCGATCAGCCACAGCTTGCCGCCGCCCTGCCGGGCCAGCGCGGCGGCCAGGGCCAGCGCCGGGATGGTGAGGGCCAGGTCGGCGAAGCGCATCAGCGCGGAGTCGATGAACCCGCTGAAGAACCCGGAGACTACGCCCCAGAGGGCGCCGAGGCCCGTGCCCACGATCGCGATGATGAACGCGACCTTCAGCGACTGCTGGGTGCCGCGCATGATCAGCGCCATCTCGTCGTACAGGTCGGTCGTGCCGAACGGGTGCTTGCTGGATGGCCCGGCGTTGATCTCGCTCGTCGGCAGGAGGTCGCCCTCGTACTTGTAGTGCCAGAGCTTCTGGCCGACGAAGGCGAACAGCACCAACAGGATGAACACGATGAGGCTGATGAACGCGGCGCGGTGCTTGAGGAAACGTCGACCCGCCAACTGCCACTGGGTGCGTTCCTTGACGGTGAACTCGCGGTCGACCTTCTTCCCGGGCGGTGCCTGCTGCGCGGACGCCTCGGTCAGGGTCTCGTTCGTCTCAAGCATGGCGGATCCTCGGGTCGAGAATGCCGTACAGGATGTCGGCGATGAGGTTGAACAGGATGACGATCGTCGCCGTGATGAGCAACCAGCCCAGCATGACGTTGAAATCGATCGCCCGCAGCGACGTGACGAACAGATAGCCCATGCCGTGCCATTGGAAAACGGTCTCGGTGACGATCGCACCGCCCAACAGGCCCGCGATGTCCAGCGCGGTAACCGTCGTGAGCGGGATCAATGCGGTGCGCAGCGCGTGCTTGACGAGCACGGTGCTCGGCTTCAGGCCCTTTGACCGGGCCAACCGCACGTAGTCGCTGTTCAGCACCTCGAGCATGGACGCTCTGGTGAACCGGCTCCAGGCCGCGTAGCCCACGAGACCGAGCACGATGGTCGGGAGCATCACATGCGCTATCAGGTCGTGAACGCTGAGCCAGGAATCCGGCTCGTCGATCGTGGAGAACGTCCGGGTACCCGTCACGTCGTTGAACTTGATCCCGACGAATTCCTTCAACAAGATGGCGAACCAGAAGGTCGGCATCGACAGGAAAACGAAGCCCAGCAGGGTCGTCGTGTAGTCGGTGAGGCTGTACTGCTTCACCGCGCTGATCACCCCGGTGACGACAGCGAGCGCCAGCGCGATGAACACCGACGCGACCACCAGTCGGCTCGTCACCCACAGTGCGTGGAACACGTCGGTACGGATGTTGTCGTGGCCGATGACCTGCTCGCCCCAGTTGTTGTGGAACAGGACGTTCGAGATCCAGTGCCAGTACTGCTCCGGCCAGGAGCGGTCCAGCCAGAGCCGATGCGTCTCCTGATCGATGAACCGCTGCTTCACCTCTACGGACGCAGTCGACTGGCGCTGCTTGAGGGGCGTGAGCGGATCCCCGGACAGCTTGACGATGACGAAGGTGACGATGGTGGACGCGATGAGTACCGGGATCGATATCAGCACTCTTCGGATCACGAATACCAACATTGTGTGTTGACCTCCGAGGCCCATTGTGGCAATGGGCCCCCGGGAACGGTAGCTCCCGGGGGCCCACCCAGTCAGGTGAGGTGGGCCAGGTTCTAGCCTAGGCCCAAATCAGGTCAACTGGCCTTGATGCCCCAATCCTGGACGTTCACCGGCGGGCCGGAGCTCGTCGCGTTGTCCCGGATGTTGACGATGTTGTTGTACGCCGCCAGGAACGTCGGCTTCTGGTAGAGCGGCAGCTCGAAGGCGTCGTCTTCCAGGAGCTTGTCGGCGTCGTTCAGCTGCTTCTGGACGGTGGCCGGGTCGGTGCCCGACGTCGCGTCCACGATCAGCTTGGTCGCCGCCGGGTTGTCGTTGTACGTATACGCCGTGTGCGCACCGCCGTTCGGCGTGTACAGCTGCAACGCTCCGGCCACCACGAACGGCGTGCCGACCCAGGCGAAGACGATCATGTCGAAGTCACCGGTGCCCAGTTCGGACAGGTCGGCGGACGTCTTCAGTGTGACGTCGATACCGAGCGACTTGAGCGTGTTCTGGACGATCGTGCACTCGGTCTGCCGGTACGTGTTGCCCTCGGAGTAGGTGCACCGGAAGGCGACGTGCTTGCCGTCCTTCGTCATCAGGTTGTCGCCCACGCCCGTGTAGCCGGCGTCGGTCAGCAGCTTCTTCGCCGCGTCGAGATCGCCAGAACCCTGACCCGTGGCGGTCACGTTGTCCTGGTAGCCCGGCTGGCCCGGCACGTACATGTGGTTGCCGATCGGGGCCATGTTCGGGACGAACTCGGCGTAGGTACGGGCGATGATGTCCTTACGGTTGATCGCCGTGAAGATCGCCTGACGCAGGGGCTTGTCGGACAGGAACTCGTTCTTCTCGTTCAGGTTGAAGTGCTCCCACACGAGGCCCTTGCCCACGTAACTCTGCACACCCTGGATGCCGTCGACCTGGGACACGAGGTCCGCGTTCGGCTGCGGGTAGAGGACGTCGACGTCCTTGTTCTGCAGCGCGGTCGGCTCAGCCGTCTGGTCGGTGATGATGTGGAACTTCACCGTGTCCAGGCTCGACTTGGTGGCGCCGAACCACTTCGGGTTGGGCTTCTCGACGACCTCGGTGTCCTTGCGGTAGCTGTCGATGATCAGCGGGCCGCCGGACCACGTCGGCACGTTCTTGTCGAACCACTGGAACGAGTCGTTGAGGCCGCTCGGGGTGGTCAGGTCACCGTGCTCGGCCGCGATGTGCGCCGGGTACAGCGTGCCGAACATGCTCTGCCAGTCGGCGAACGGCTTCTTCATCACGACGGTGATGGTCTTGTCGTTGTCCGACGGGGTGATCGAGGCGATCTGGTCGTAGCCGGCCGTGCTGGACGGGCCGCAGTCCGGGCAGTCCGTGCCGTTGCTCGTCTTGTACTGGTAGTCGAAGTCGGAGGCGTCGATCGGCTTGCCGTCGCTCCACACCGCTGTCGGCTTGATCTTGTACACCAGGGTCTGCGGGTCGGTGACAGTCTGCTCCGCCGACACCATCAGATCGGAGTTCAGGAACGGCTGGAGGTCCGAGCCGTTGAGGAATGCACCCGGAACGACGCCGTCGAGCGCTTCCGCGATCTCGAAGACGTTCGAGTTGGTGTAGTTGATGTTCCAGCCGGCGAACGTCTTCTCCAGCGTGTAGGTGACCGAGCCGCCCGGCTGGGTGTCGCCGGAGTTGCACGTGGTGGGGTTCGTGGCGCAGTCCGCGAACGCGCCTGTCCCCTTGGTGCCGGATTTCGGGTCGACACCGCTTGAATTGCCGCCGCCGCTGCTCGAACACGCGGTCAGCGCGAGCGCGAGTGCCGCGATTCCCGCGAGTACCGCTTTCCCTCTGTGGACTCTCACTGGTGAGTGACCTCCTGTGATCTGGGCGCGGACGGTCTGTCCAGCGGCCAACCGGCCAACCCAAACGCTTACCTGGTGCTTATCGCAAGGCTTCCGGGCCGGGCATAGGTCGATCGTGACCAAGTGTTTATAGGGACGAGACGTGGCGAGTCGCTCATCGGCGATCTGTGAGGAACGGGAAGTCCGTCCGGATTTGCCGTACGGCGGCCGGGTCGGCCTCCTCGACCAGCACCGCCTCGCCCGCCCCGCCTTCGAACAATGTCTCGCCGAGCGGATTGATGAGCGCTGAACCACCTGCGTGCGGAAGGTCCTTCGCGGCGCCGACCCGGTTCACCCCGAGGACGTAGGCCTGGTTCTCGATCGCGCGGGCGCGGAGCAGCGCGCGCCAGTGCTCGTGCCGCGGCTGCGGCCAGTTCGCCGGCACCACGTAAAGATCGGTGCTGCCCGCGAGCGCCCAGAACTCGTCGGCGAAGCGCAGGTCGTAACAGACGAACAGGCTGACCCGGAGGTCGCCGATCGGGACCGTCACGAACTGCGTCCCGGCCGCGTACACCTCGTGTTCGCCGGCGTAGCTGAACGGGTGCAGCTTGGCGTAGCGGGCTACCACCCGGCCGTCCGGCGCGGCGACGACGGCGTTGTTGCGGTACCGGCCGTCCGCGCTGCGCTGGGCGATCGACGCCGCGACGTGGGCACCGTGCTCGCTCGCCTGCTCCAGCAGGAACTGCTCGTTCGGCCCGCCCTCGTCCTCGGCGATCCGGTCGGGCCGCATCGAGAAGCCGGTCGCGTACATCTCGCTGAGCACGATGAGCCGCGCCCCGTGCGCCGCGGCCTCGGCGATCATCGGGCGCAGCCGGGCCCGGGTGGCATCGGGCTGTTCCCAAGCGATGTCGTGCTGGATCGCGGCGACCCTCACGGCGCGCTCGCGGCGAGTCGGCGCAGCGCTTCGGCGAGCACGTCCGGTCGCTTGCAGAACGCGAACCGCACGTAACGCTCGCCGGCCTGCGAGTCGTAGAACACGCTGCTCGGGATGGCCACGACACCGGCGCGGACGGGCAGCTCGCGGCAGAACGCGACCGCGTCCGTCCCGACGTCGACGGTGGCGAAGTAGGTCGCCTGCGGGCGCACCACGTCATAACCGAGCTCGGCGAGGCCGTCGCAGAGCAGGTCCCGTTGGGCCTGTAACGCCGCGGCCGGGGCGAGCTTCTCGGCGAGCGGCAGCACGGCGGCGACCGCGGGCTGGAACGGCGCGCCGTTGACGAAGGTGAGGAACTGCTTCACCGTGCGGACGGCGGTGACCAGGTCGGGCGGCGCGCAGACCCAGCCGATCTTCCACCCGGTCACGCTGAAGGTCTTGCCGGCGCTGCTGATCGTGACCGTGCGCTCGCGCATGCCGGGCAGCGTCGCGATCGGCGTGTGCGCGCGCCCGTCGAACACGAGGTGCTCGTAGACCTCGTCCGAGATGACCACGAGGTCGTGCTCGACGGCCAGCTCGGCGATGGCGGTGAGTTCGGCCGGGCCGAAGACGGTGCCCGTCGGGTTGTGCGGCGTGTTCACGACGATCGCCCTGGTCGCCGGCGTGACGGCGCGGGCCAGCGCCTGCGGGTCGAAGCCCCAGCCGTCGCCGTCGCGCTCGACGGTCACTGTGCGCCGGGTCGCGCCGGCCAGCGCTACGCAGGCCGCATAGGAGTCGTAGTACGGCTCGAAGAGGATGACCTCGTCCCCGGACCCGGTGAACGCGAGCAACGCGGCCGCGATCGCCTCGGTGGCGCCGGCGGTGACGAGTACCTCGGTGTCCGGGTCGTAGTTCAGCCCGTAGCGGCGCTGCTGGTGCTCGCTGATCGCCCGTCTCAGCGACGGGATGCCGGGGCCGGGCGGGTACTGGTTCGCGCCCGAGCGGATCGCCGCCGCGGCGGCCTCGAGGATCTCCGGCGGGCCGTCGGTGTCCGGGAACCCCTGGCCCAGGTTCACGCTGCCGGTCTGCAGAGCCAGCGCCGACATCTCGGCGAAGATCGTCGTGCCGAACCCGCGCATCCGCTGCACCAGACGGTCACCCACGCTCGCGAGCCTAGCCACGCTCTCGCCACCCGCTGAGCACAGTTCGCCGCGTGCGTCACGCTTTGCACCCGCAGTGGTGGCTATCGGCGCGCAAGACTGCCCGTTAGCAGCCGGACCGGGTGCAAAGCGAGCGAGCGCGTCCGTCTGTGGACGGCGGGGCGCGTGTGGACGGCGGGGCCAGCCAGACCTCGCGATGCCGTCACAGTGCGCGGATGCGGCCGCCACCAAGCCATCGACGCCCCTCGCGTAGCGCGGCACGGCCGGCCCTCCCCGAGCGGCCGATCGACCACGAAGGTGCCGCGGCACTGGGCTGGACGCGTGCTGCCCTTCGGCATGCGCTCGCCGCGGGTGATGTGGTCAGCGGCGGGCGTGGCGTCGTGCTCGGTCTGGCCGGCGCGGCGCCTGGTTCGCCAAACCGGCGGCAGGTAGAACGCGCGCTCCTGGACGCCGCACGGGCGAGCGCAGTCCGGTGTCCGCGAGCTGTGATCAGTCACTTCCCCGCCGCTGTGGCCACGGGCATGCCCACCGTCGGCGCGCTCTCCCGCCCATGCCTCAGTGTTCCGGCGGGGACCGCCCTTCGGCATCTAGTCGGCGCGCACCTACACCGGGCCACCCTCCCGGAGCGCGATCTCGTCCATGCGCAGGGCGACCTCGTGACCTCTCCGGCGCGCACCATCATGGACATCGCACGGGAGCACGGCGTCCGGGCCGGCGTCGTCGCCGCGGACTACGCGCTGCACGAAGGTCTGGTGAGCCGCGGCGATCTTGCGGACGCGTACGAAGCATGCGCGCGATGGCCGGGCAGGCGGAGTGCGCGAATCACGCTGCTGTCGGCAGACGGAGCAGCTGAGTCTCCGCTGGAGTCGCTGAGCAGGATGCAGTTCGCGGCGGCCGGGCTTCCCGCTCCACTTCCTCAGGCGGAGATCTGTTCCATCAGTGGTGAATACATCACGCGATCGGACTTTCTCTGGGATGAGTTCGGCGTAGTCGGCGAGGCAGACGGCAACGCGAAATACGGCCCGGACGGCAGGGTCGCGGTTCGAGAGCGGGAGACGCGGGCAAAGCTGGAGCGGGCCGGACTCATCGTCGTCCAATGGGGCTGGCGGGATCTGCGTGACTTCAGACCCGTCCTCGATCGACTTCAACTCGCCTTTGCGCGCGGGGTCCGACCCGGATCAAAGTCCCGCCAGTGGGGGATCCTGCTTCCCACCCGTTTGCACCCGTAGCGGTCGCTAAATCCGCTAGTCCGCGAGCGTTAGCAGCCGCACCGGGTGCAAACCGGAACCTAGGCTAGGACGGTGCGTTCGCTCGCTGCCGCGGTTGCGGCGTTGGCCGTGCTCGGTGTGGCCGCGCCGGTCGGCGCAGCCACATCTGCCGTCTTGCACCGGCGCGGGGTGTGGCCGGCTCAGGGGCAGGCTGCCTACGTCATCGGCGCCGGCCCGCTGCACGCCAGCCCGGACGCCCACCGCGCGGCCATTGCCAGCATCGCCAAGGTGATGACCGCGCACCTCGTGCTCCGCGCCTTTCCGCTCGCCGGCGGGCAGTCCGGCTTCACCATGACCGTCCACGCACCCGACGTTGCCGACTGGCAGCGTCGCGTCGACCGCGGCGAGTCGACGGTGCCGGTCCGGTTGGGCGAGCGGCTCACCGAGCGCAAAGCTCTGCTGGCCCTCATGCTGCCGTCGGCGAACAACGTCGCGATCATGTTGGCCCGCAGGGTGGGCGGCAGCGTCGCCCACTTCGTGCACCGGATGAACCGGCGTGCCGGGCAACTCGGCATGCACCACACCGGCTACACCGACCCGAGCGGCTTCGATGCCGACACCACCTCGACCCCCACGGACCAGGTGCGGCTGGCGAACGAGGCGATGACCGACCCGTTCTTCCGGTGGCTCGTGTCTCGCCGCCAGGCGCGCATCCCGGTTGCCGGCGTCGTGCAGAACTACAACACGTTGCTCGGTACCGGCGGGTTCGTCGGCATCAAGACGGGATCGATGTCGGCGTCGGGCGGTTGCCTCGTGTTCCGCGCGCAGCGGTGGATCGGCGGCCACCGGGTGTGGATCACCGGCATCGTGCTCGGCCAGTACGGACCGGACCTCATCCAGGCGGGCCTGGCCGCGGCCCGCCGGCTGGTCAACCGGGTGGACGCACGCGGCTGGTGAACTACTGGCGGGCGCGGCTGCGGAGCTTGGCGCGGACCTCGGCGGGCAGCTCCACCTTGCGCAACCGGACGGTCGCCGGCGTCACCTCGACGCACTCGTCGTCGCGGCAGAACTCGAGCGCCTGCTCCAGCGACAGCACCCGGTGCGGGATCAGCGGCACCAACACGTCGCCGGAGGACTGGCGCAGGTTGGTGAGCTTCTACTCCTTGGTGGGGTTGACGTCCAGATCGTCCGAACGCGAGTTCTCGCCGACGATCATGCCTTCGTAAACGTCGGTACCCGGCCCGACGAACATCGTGCCGCGCTCCTGCAGGTTGGCCAGCGCGAACCCGGTCGTCGCGCCGCGCCGGTCGGCGACCAGCGAGCCGCTGGGCCGGGTCCGGATGTCGCCGGCCCAGACCTCGTAACCCTCGTGGATGTGGTGCAGCAGCCCAGTGCCGCGAGTTTCGGTGAGGAACTCGGTGCGGAACCCGATGAGCCCCCGCGCCGGGACGATGTACTCCATCCGGATCCAGCCGGTGCCGTGATCGACCATCTGCTCCAGCCGGCCCTTGCGCAGCGCGAGCAACTGGATCACGACGCCCTGGTACTCGGACGGAATGTCGATGGTCATCCGCTCCATCGGCTCGTGCAGCCGGCCGTCGATCGTGCGCGTCACCACTTGCGGCTTGCCGACCGTGATCTCGAAGCCCTCGCGCCGCATGATCTCGACCAGGATCGCAAGCTGCAGTTCACCCCGGCCCTGGACCTCCCAGGTGTCCGGTCGCTCGGTCGGCAGCACCCGGATAGACACATTGCCGACGAGTTCGGCCTCCAGCCGGTTGATGACCTGGCGAGCCGTCAACTTCTTGCCCGACCCACCGGCCAGTGGCGAGGTGTTGATGCCGATCGTCATCGAGATCGACGGCTCGTCGATGGTGATGACCGGGAGCGGGCGCGGGTCGTCGACATCGGCCAGGGTCTCGCCGATCGTGATCTCGGGGATGCCCGCGATGGCGATGATGTCGCCGGGGCCGGCCGACTCGGCGGGGAACCGGTCGAGTGCGCGGGTCAGCAGGAGCTCGGTGATCTTGACGCGTTCGATGGTCCCGTCCGCTCGGCACCACGCCGCCTGCTGGCCCTTGCGGATCGTGCCGTTGTGGACCCGGCACAGCGCCAGCCGGCCGAGGTAGGGCGACGCGTCGAGGTTGGTCACGTGTGCCTGGAGCGGCGCGCCCTCGACGTAAGTGGGCGCCGGGATCGACTCGAGGATCGTCTCGAACAGCGGCTGCAAGTTCTCGTCCTCGGGCATCTCGCCGTCGGCCGGCCGCTTCAGCGATGCCCGGCCGGCCTTCGCCGACGCATACACGATCGGAAACTCGATCTGGTGCTCGTCGGCGTCGAGGTCGAGGAACAGTTCGTAGGTCTCGTCGACGACCTCGCTGATGCGGGAGTCGGGCCGGTCGACCTTGTTGATCACCAGCACGACGGGCATCTTGGCCTCGAGCGCCTTGCGCAGCACGAACCGGGTCTGCGGCAGCGGCCCCTCGGACGCGTCGACCAGCAACAGCACGCCGTCGACCATCGACAGCCCGCGCTCGACCTCGCCGCCGAAGTCGGCGTGGCCCGGGGTGTCGATGATGTTGATCGTCAGCTTCTGGCCGTCGGGCATGACGTGGTCGACGGCCGTGTTCTTGGCGAGGATCGTGATGCCCTTTTCCCGCTCGAGGTCATTGGAGTCCATGACCCGCTCGTTCACGTCACCGCTGTCGGCCTGGTGCGCAGTGAATGCGCCGGACTGCCAGAGCATGGCGTCGACCAACGTGGTCTTGCCGTGGTCGACGTGGGCGACGATCGCAACATTGCGCAGGTCGTCGCGGGACTGAGCGGGCACGCGGAACTCTTCCGAGAGACGGGATTGAAGGTCCGATTCTACGGAAGTTGCGGGGTCCCGCTGACCACCGCTCAGAAGATGTGCGGCTCCTCGTGGTGGCCGTGCTCGTCGTGGCCGTGCTCGTGGTGACCGTGCTCGTGGTGACCGTGCTCGTGGTGGCCGTGCGTTTCGTGGTGGTTCACGTGCTGGGTGTGGACGTGGTCCCCCGCATACAGCTCGCCATCGCTTTCGCCGGAGCCGTCGAAGTGCCTGATCTCGCCGATCTCGTGGCCGGTGGAGTGGTAGTGCTGCAGCCCCTCGCCCATCGCGCTGACCTCGTCGTCGAAGGCGTTGAACGGAATCTGGCAGTGCGGGCAGTGGTAGAGGTAGGTGACCGACATCGATGTGCCCCCAATGTCTCGATGGTTGGATCCACGGCTTGTCTTCCGGCAGTGTGCTGGGGAGCGATTTCGATGTCCATCCCCTAGGGCCGGACCATCGGGGCGAGGGCGAGGACGTCCTCGGGACCGGTGAGGTGCGGCGGGGCGAGGAACACCGTGTGCACGCCGAGGTCCGCAAGCCGGCGGTATCGCTCCCGCTGTTGGACATACGTGCCGGCGTGATGGGTGCGCGCGTACGCCGCGGCGGGGCTGCGCCCGCGCAGCCGCTCGACGCGCGCCCACACCTGCTCGCGGTCGGCGCCGATCACCGGAAGGTCGAGCACGGTGATCCGGACGTCGGCCGGGTCGCGGCCGGCGTCGCGGCAGTGCCCGTGCAGGACGTCGATCTTGTGCCGCAGTCCCGCCTCGGCGCTGCCGAGGTTGCACCCGTCGCCGAGCCGGGCCGCTATGCGTAGCGTCCGGCGCTCTCCGGACCCGCCGACGATGATCGGCACGGCAGACACCGGTCGTGGGTAACAGGTCGTCTCGGGCAGCGTGATCCGTTCGCCCACGTACGCCTTGGTCCCGGGCGCCCACAGCGCGCGGATCAGCTCGATCGCGCGCTCGAGTTCGTCGAGCCGCTCCCGGGCCGGTGGGAACGGCAGGCCGAACGCCGCGTGCTCGCGCTGCCACCATC
>JAVHVB010000469.1:0-4910 GCA_032160775.1 Pseudonocardiales bacterium
CGACCTGCGGGTGAGGTCCAAGTCGCGGGACTTCCAGTAGCTCGACCACGTCTCTAGCTCGACCACGTCTCGCGAGTTCTACTACAGCGTCGCTGGCGGCGCCGAATCGCGACGCTGGTGTAGAGGGCGCGAGCGATTCAACGTTCCCCCGATCGGTGGACACGGGTTTCCACCGGTCCATCCACCAGTCGCCCGACAGACGCGGGCTCCGAGCTGAGACATAGTTGTGTCATCGCCGGAACACACCGGCCAACCAAGACCAAAAGCCAACTCAGACAGAAGGACTCGAAAATGAACACCATCACCCGCAGCCTCCTCACCGCCACCGTCCTCGGCGGCGCCGCCCTCGGACTCGCCGGGGTCGCCAACGCCACCACCAACACCACCCCCGAAGGCCCCGGCTACTCCTACAGCCCAGGCACCTACGCCAAGCCAGCCCCCACTGCACTACCCGGCTGGCACGACAACCACGGCCCCGCCTACATCGCCCACCTCAACGGCAAGTAAGCCCCAGAACCCACCAGGCCCTCCCCAAACCAATCCCCGGGGGAGGGCCTGGTGTACATCACCCCTGACGTTGGGCGAACGTCGCCAGTCCGCACCACTGGGTCACGGCCGCTTCGATGTCGCCGGTGGTCGGCGAATCCGACGCCCAAGCGACGTAGCCGTCGGGCCGCACCAGCACGACGCCCGGCAGATCAGCGATCGCACCGCGCGCGGCGTGTACCGCGCGCACCCGGTCCGACCAGCGTGCGCCGACTTGGTCGACCCTGGACCCACCCAGCAGCGCGAACCTGCCGTCGCGCAGCAGCTCGTACAGCCGACCGTCGGCACCCGCAACGTCGGGCATCCGCCTACCGGTCCACGCGTGCTGCCCACGCTCGCGCGCCGGATAGGCGATGCCGACACCGGTCAACCGTCCCCCGATGGCCAACCGCAGCCTGCGGACGCGCAGCACGACCGTGACCACCCGCCGGGCGAGCGACCGGACCAGCGCCGAGTTGCCGACCATCATCTTGTTGAACACGTCGGTCATCTTCAGCACCTGAGCGCCGACCGGATGCCGTTCGCCCTCATAGCTGTCCAGCAGCCAGGCGGGCGCCCAACCGTGCACCGCACCGGCCAGCTTCCAGCCGAGGTTCATCGCGTCGCCGATGCCGGTGTTCATGCCCTGCCCGCCGAGCGGCGAATGCACGTGGGCGGCGTCGCCCGCGATGAACACCCGGCCTGTGCGATAGTGCCTGGCCTGCCGGTGCTCACTGAGGAACCGTGAACTCCATCGCGGCTCGCTCATGCCGAAGTCGGTGCCCGCGATCCGCTCGAACGCCGACCGAATCTCAGCCCCAGTGACCGGCTCGTCCAGCGGCGCCTGCTGGCGCAGCCGGTCCCACACGATCGCCCGGAACCAGCCATCGCCGAACGGCACGCACAACACCACACCTTCGACGCTGTTGCGGGTGAACAGCGTCTCCCCGGGGTTTTCCGCAAGCTGGACGTCCGCGAGCAGGATGTGGGTCGGATAGTGCTCGCCGACGAAGTCGATGCCTGCCAGCTCGCGGACCGCGCTGTGCGATCCGTCGCAGCCGACCACGTAGCCGGCGCGTTCGGTCGTGACGGCACCGTCCCTCCCGACGTCGACGGACACACCGTCGGCATCCTGACGCAGCCCGGTGACCTCGGCGCCGTACTCGATCCGAACGCCGAGCCGCAGCGCGCGGCCCTCCAGCAGGTGCTCGGTCGCGCTCTGCGGCGCAATGAGCACCATCGGGTACGGCGTGGCGAATTCGGTCAAGTCGAGGACGGCACCCGGCGCGGGCGCCACCTGCCGGACCGGCACCCCCTTGGGCACCAGATCGTCGGCGAGGCCGCGGGCGTCGAGCAACTCCAGCGTCCGGGCATGCACGGCGAACGCCCTGGTCACGTTCGACTGCCCGGCACGACGGTCGAGCACTCGGCACTGCACTCCGGCCAGCGCCAGCTCGCAGGCCAGCATCAGACCCGTCGGCCCCGCTCCGACGACGATGACGTCGGTGGTCTTCATGGTGTGCCTCCCTAGATTGGTCGATCACCACACTCCCGCTACCCAACACCCGTCGAATCCGTGTAATCACCAGTGTTGGCCGGTGATGGCGGTCGTAGCATTCCGGTCATGCTGCACGGCCGGTCACGGGAGTGCGCGAGGATCGACGAGTTGCTCGACGCCGCACGGGCGGGCCGCAGCGGCGTCTTGGTCGTCGGTGGCGAGCCGGGAATCGGGAAGTCCGCACTGCTCGACTACGCCCGTGCCCGCGCGGAGGGATTTCGCGTCCTGCACAGTGCCGGCATCGAGTCCGAGTCGGAGTTTCCGTTCGCCGCGGTCCATCAGCTGGTGCGCCCGGTGTGGGATCACGTCGTCGACCTCCCCGCTCGCCAACGCGAGGCCCTCGACGGTGCGTTCGGCCTTGGGCCCGCCTCCGGGGACGACGGGTTCCTGGTGTCGCTCGGCATTCTCGGCGCGCTCTCCGACGCCGCCAGCGACCGCCCCGTGCTGTGCCTGATCGACGACGCGCAATGGCTCGACGAGCCGTCGGCCGATGCGTTGACCTTCGTCGCGCGCCGGTTGGAGGCGGACGGGATCGTGATGCTGTTCGCCGTGCGCGACGACGAGACAGCGGTGCTGGCGACTACCGGCCTGCCTCGATGGCAGCTCGACGGGCTCGACACCGCCTCGGCGCACACGCTGCTGTCCGAAGGGCCTCAGCTCTCGCCACAGGTCCGCGACGTGCTCGTCGACCTCGCCGCGGGCAACCCACTCGGTCTGCGCGAGCTGCCCGCGTCGTTGAGCGAAGACCAACTGAGCGGCCGGGCATCCCTGCCCGATCGAATGCCGTTGAGCGACGGGCTGGAACGCGCCTTCCTTGCGCGGATTCGCCGCCTGCCCGACGCCACCCAAACCGTCTTGCTGCTCGCCGCCGCCGAGCAGACCGGAGACCTACAGAGCGTGCTCGCGGCCGCAGCACTGCTCGAGATAGCCGTCGACGCGCTCGGTGACGCGGAAGCGGCCGGAATCGTCCTAATCGACGACGATCGGGTGGCCTTCCGGCAGCCGATGGTCCGGTCCGCGGTCTACCGTGGCGCGACGTTCCTTCAGCGACGCGCGGCGAACCAGGCCCTCGCCGCCGTTCTCACCGAGCCCGAGCATGCCGACCGGCGCACGTGGCAGCTGGCTTCGGCAGCCGTCGGCCCCGACGAGACGCTCGCCGGACAGCTCGTCGCGATCGCCGAGGAAGCGTCCGCCCGCGGCGGACACGCCTCGGCGGCAGCGGCCCTTGAACGGGCGGCAGACTTGACGACCACCCCGGAAGCACAAGCCCAACGACTGTTCGCAGCGGCCCAATCCGCTTGGCAGGCAGGCAAACCCGAACGGGCGCGGATCGCCATCGACCGCGCGGCGCCACTGGCCGGTGACGTGCGCCTGCGGGCGGGAATCGGCCGACTGCGCGGAACGATCGCCTTCGCCTGCGGTGAGCTCGACACGGCCTACGAGAGCCTGCGCAGTGGCGCGGATCTGATCGTCGCTCTCGACCCGCCCCTTGCCGCGGGCATGTTGGCCGAGATGGGCCAGATCGCCTGGGTTTGCGGGGACGTGCCGCGGATGGGCGAGGCGGCCCGCCGTTTGGTGGCACTTCCGACGCCGACGGATCGGACGGCGGTCACCGCGTCACTGGTCGTCGGTCTCGACCGCTTCCTCAACGGCGACACCGCGGCTGCCGCGGCCGCATTGCAGGACGCCGTCGACGCGGTCGAGGATTCCGACGACTTCACCCTTCTCAATCAAACGGGCGCTGCCGCAATGTTCCTCGGCGACGATGTGCGCGCGCTGGCGATGTTCACCAGGGCGTCCGCCGCGGCGCGAACGGCAGGCGCCGTCAACGCGCTACCCACCCTCCTCGGCCCGTTGGGAGCCCTCCAGGCGTGGACCGGCCGATACGGCTCATCCGCCGCGACCGCGACCGAGGGCCTGCGGCTCGCACTGGACACCGGTCAGGAGAACGCCGCCGCCCACCACCGCAGCGTGCTGGCGTGGCTCGCCGCAGCACAGGGCCGTGAGCAGGACTGCCGCGAGGCGGCGGCGGCCTCGCTCGCCCGCGCGATCGCACACCGACTGGGTCCGCACGCGGGAATCGCATCGTGGGCGCTCGCGCTGTGCGATCTCGGAATGGGCAGGCCCGCTGAGGCCTTCGATCGTCTCGACGCCATGGCACGTGCGCGGACGGGCGAAGGCCACCAGGTGGTGAGGACCTTCGCCGCCGCCGACTACGTCGAGGCCGCGCTGCGGGTGGAGCGACCAGATCGTGCCGAGGAGGCGGCAATGTTACTGCGGGCGTGGGCATCCCACGTTCAGGCGCCGTGGGCCCTGGCCCTCTCCGCCAGGTGCGACGCCTTGCTCGAAGACGGCTCCGAGGAACACTTCGCGCGCGCTGCCGCACTGCACGCGAAGAGCAGCAGACCGTTCGACGCCGCGCGGACCGACCTGTTGCGCGGCGAGTTCCTGCGTCGGCGCCGCAGCAGGGCGCAGGCCCGCACCCATCTGCGCGCGGCGTGTGAAGCCTTCGAGGGGCTCGGGGCTACCCCATGGGCCGAGCGCGCCCGCGTCGAGCTGCAGGCGAGCGGCGAGACGGCACGCAAGCGTGATCCGAGCACCCTCACCCAGCTGACGCCTCAGGAGTTGCAGATCGCGCGACTCGTCGGTGCGGGCAAGACGAACCGCGAGATCGCCGCTGAACTGTTCCTGAGCCCGCGAACCATCGACTACCACCTGCACAAGGTCTTCACGAAGCTCGGGATGTCCTCGCGGGCCGAACTGGTCCGCCTCGACGCCGAGAATTGAATCCTCGTCGACTTCTGCGCTCGACCACGTCTCGCGAGTT